>CAKZOQ010000666.1 GCA_937136445.1 uncultured Gemmatimonadota bacterium | reverse complement strand
CCATCCGCAAGAGCGTGGAGGAGATCCAGTTCAGCACCCGACTCGCCGACGCCCGCTCGGCCCCCGTGCCCTCGGTGAAGGAAGAGCCCGAGTCCTACGAGGACGAGATCAACCGGGAGGAGTACATCAAGATTCTGGAGCAGGAGATGAACGAGGCGGCCGAGGATCTGGACTTCGAGCGCGCCGCGGTGCTCCGGGACCAGCTCATGGAGCTGAAGTCCGACGGGCCGGGGAAGACGTCCTCCGGCAGGAAGGCGGGGCGGAAGACGCGCTCCGGCTCGGGGGCGTCGTGAAGGAGGCCCCATGAGCGTCCCCCTCCTGGATCTCACCGCCCAATACGCCTCCATCCGCGACGAGCTGGACGAAGCGGTCGCGAAGGTGGTGGAGAGCCAGTACTTCGTCCTGGGGCCGGAGGTGGAGGCCTTCGAGGCGGAGATGGCCGAGTACCTCGGTGTGAAGCACGCCGTCGGGTGCGCCAGCGGCACCGACGCCCTGCTGTTGCCCCTCATGGCGCTGGAGGCCGAGCCCTGCTCGGACGTGATCGTCCCCTCCTTCACCTTCTTCGCCACCGCGGGAGCCGTCTGGAACGCCGGCCACCGCCCCGTCTTCTGCGACGTCGATCCGGAGACCTTCAACGTCACCGCCGAGACGCTGGAGGCGGCCTGGACGGACCGTACCGTCGCCGTGGTGCCGGTGCACCTCTTCGGGCAGATGGCGCCCATGGACGAGATCATGGAGTTGGCCCGGGACCGGGGCGCCTTCGTGCTGGAGGACGCCGCCCAGGCCATCGGCGCCGACTCCCCAGACGGTTCGGCCGGCACGGTCGGCGATGTGGGCGCGCTCTCGTTCTTCCCCACCAAGAACCTCGGCGGGTTCGGGGACGGGGGGATGATGGTCACCGACGACGACGCGTGGGCCCAGAAGCTCGGGAAGCTACGGGTCCACGGAGGTCGGCAGATGTACCACCACGAGATGGTGGGGACCAACTCGCGGCTCGACGCTCTCCAGGCGGCGGTCCTCCGGGTGAAGCTGCGGCATCTCGACGACTGGGCGGCGCAGCGAGGCGAGAACGCCTGCGCCTACCACGGGCTCCTCTCGGGGGTGGACGGCGTCGAGCTTCCCGTCGCCCGGGATGGGGTCCGGCACGTCTACAACCAGTACACGCTGAAGGCGGACCGGCGCGACGAGCTCCGGGAGTTCCTGGCCGGCGAGGGGATCGGCTCCGGGGTCTACTACCCGGTCCCCCTGCACCGGCAGGCCTGCTTCGAGAGCCTCGGCTATCAGCAGGGTGACCTCCCGGGTACGGAGGCGCTCTGCGATCGGGTGATCAGCTTGCCTATCTTCCCGGAGCTGGGTGGCGAACGTCTCGAGCAGGTTGCCGACGCCATCCGGCGTTTCTATGGCGAACCGGCATCTGAATAAGGAAGATAGATCGATGAACGTGGGCGTGATCGGCTCGGGCTATGTGGGCCTGGTGGTGGGAGCGTGTCTGGCGGAGACCGGCAACGACGTCATCTCGGCAGACATCGACGGGGCCAAGGTGGAACGTCTGAACCGGGGCGAGATCCCCATCTACGAGCCGGGTCTGGAGACCCTCGTGGAGAACAACCTCGCAGCGGGCCGCATCCGCTACACCACGGATGTGGCCGACTGCGTGCGCTCCTCGGACGTGCTCTTCATCGCCGTGGGCACCCCCCCGGGGGAGGACGGCTCGGCGGACCTCCAGTACGTGCTGGCCGTCGCCCGGACCATCGGGGAATCCATGGAGAGTGAGAAGATCGTCCTCACCAAGAGCACGGTCCCCGTGGGCACGGCGAAGCTCGTCCGGGAGGCCATCGAAGCCCACACCGACCACCCGGTGCACGTCTGCTCCAACCCCGAGTTCCTCAAGGAGGG
>CAKZOQ010000665.1 GCA_937136445.1 uncultured Gemmatimonadota bacterium | reverse complement strand
TCGCCCACGTCCAGCTCCACCTCGATTCCCCGGATCTCCAGCACCCGCAGCACCGCCTCGCCGATCTTGTTGTTGGGCGTGGATGCTCCGGCGGTGATGCCCAGCTCGAAGGGGCCGTCCGGGATCCAGTCGGTCTCCACCAGCTCGGGTGCCGTGGGATCGAGCTCGGGCTTGTGCCGGATCTCCCCGTTGCCGGTGTCGATGCAGGCCGCGTCCTCGATGTGGAAGGTCCGTGTGTGCTTCTGGCACATGTGGGCCAGGTGGTTGGTGTTGGAGGAGTTGTAGCCTCCGATGACCACCATGATGTCCGGCGGATCCTGCATCATCTCCTCCACCGCGTCCTGCCGCTCCTGGGTGGCGGAGCAGATGGTGCCGAAGGAGCGATAGTTCTCCTGGGCGTACTCGGCTCCGTGGCCCTCGGCCATGGCCTGATGGATCTTGAGTCCGATGGCCATGGACTCGTTGGCGAGCATGGTGGTCTGGTTCGCCACCCCGATCCTCTGGAGGTCCTCGTCAGGGTCGAAGCCGTCGGAGGACTTCTTCCGGAAGTGGTCCACGAACTCCTCGCGGGTCATCCGGCCGTCCCGGCCTGCCACGTAGTCGCAGACCAGCCCGGCCTCTTCCATGTCCCGGACGATGATGTACTTGCCGTCGGGATGCTTGTTGACCTGGGAGGCCGTCGCCCGGGACTCCTCGTGGGTGTACTTGCCGTGGATGACGGCGGTGAAGCCGTCCTTGGCGTACTTCTCCACACGCTTCCAGACGTGGAGGACGGAGCCGCAGGTGGTGTCCACCAGGATGCAGCCCTTCTCCTTCAGGTGCTCGAAGTCGGCGAGGGTCACCCCGAAGGCCGGGATGAGGACCACGTCGTCGTCGGTGACGTGGGAGAAATCGAAGCTCCCGTCCTCCTCCGGATAGATGAAGTCGATCCCCATGTCCGTCATGCGCTGGTTCACATGCGGATTGTGGATGATCTCGCCCACCAGGTAGATGGTCTTGTCCGGGAACTTGTGGACGGTCTCGTAGGCGTAGTCCACCGCCCGGTCCACGCCGTAGCAGAAGCCGAACTCCTGGGCGAGGCGCACGGTGACGTCGCCGAAGGTGTCGGAGTAGCCTCGGGCGCGGATCCGCTCGACGAGGGCGGACTGGTATTCGGCGTCGATGACCGGCCTCAGCTCCTTCTTGAGGCCGAATCCTTTGCGGAAGTACGTCTGCTCCATGGTCTCTTCTCGGAGGACGGGAGGATCGGGGTCCTGGCCGTACCCGGGCCAGCCCTGCTCGATCCGGAAGGACAGCGGGACGCGGGCGCTTCCGGGGGGAGGGAAGGTCGCCGGGGGCGGGCCCCGGTTCAACCACGCGAACCCCGGGCGCGGGAGGCGCCGCGGGGATGGTGCGCCGGACCCCCTTCGGCGGGGCCCGGGTACGCCCACCCATCATGAACCTCCTCGGCCGCCTGGCGCTCCTCTTCGTCATCGTCCCCATCCTGGAGCTGATGCTCCTCATCCAGGTGGGGCAGTGGGTGGGGCTCCCCCTCACCCTCGGGCTGGTCCTCTTCACCGGCGTCACCGGTGCCTGGCTCGCTCGGGCCGAGGGTCTGCGGGTCTTCTTCCGGTTCCAGCAGGAGCTCGGGGCGGGGCAGCTCCCGGGTCAGGCACTCCTGGACGGTCTCTCGGTGCTGGTGGGCGGGGCCTTCCTGCTCACCCCGGGGATCCTCACCGACGTGGCGGGGTTCGCCCTTCTGATCCCCCTCACCCGCCGCTGGATCCAGGGCCGGGTCCGGAAACGGCTGGAGCGGTCCCTGGCCACGGGGCAGATCCAGGTCGTTGCCATGGGCCCCGGGGGCTTCGGCTTCGGAGGCGCAGGTGGCGCGGGCTCCGCGCGAGAGAAGGACGAGGGGACGGCTGGAGGGGCGGGCGGAGCTGCACGGGGCGGCGGCTCCGATCCCTACGAGGGACGTGACCCCTCCCAGGGAATCGAGGTGGGCGGGCCGGGCTCGAACCCGTAGAAATGCCCTACGGTGGGGAGGCCGGCAGGCACCGGGCCCGCCGACCTCCACCGGAGGATTCGAGGTAGGGGCTAGTTGTTCGGCCAGCTCCCCCAGAGACCGCAATGGCCTCCGTTGTCCGTGCCTGCCAGCGTCCGCTGGACCCCGGAGTAGGAGGCGTTCATGACGGCGCGAGGCGCGAAGTGCAGCTTCCCGTTGGAGGGTGTGCTGAAGATCTTCCCGAAGTGCGCCTGGCTCAGCCCATGTCCGGCTTCGTGCAGCGCCACCGTCTCGACGTCCACGTTGCTGGTGCCGTCGTCGGCCCAGACGAAGGCGTCGTTGTAGTAGATCTCACGGGCGCCGAGGTCGGCGGCCCCGTCACCGTCCAGGTCGCCGGTGGTGAAGGTGAGGGTGAAGGTGACCCCCAGGATGAAGGAGGATCCGTTGGGGGCGATGGCGTCGAAGAAGGCGGGAGGAAGCCATCCGGCGTGGGCCACGTCCGAGACGGCGATGCCGGTCCCGCCGAAGCCCAACGAGGCCTGGACCAGGCCGATGTCCACCCCGACGGGATTCACCGACGCCCCCAGGGCGGAGCAGCTCCTGTCGTCCCACGTGCCCATGGCGCGGCTGATGGCGTCGGTGGTCTCGGCCGCCGAAAGGCCGCTGGCCGTGGCGCCCTGCGTCACGTCCACCCAGAAGTCGATGGTGTTGGGGTCGCCGTCGGCTCCGCCGCGGCGGGGGTCGTCGGGGATGAAGTCCACGCCGAGGCGCTTGTTGCCACGGTCGTTGGCGAAGATCACGGTGCCGACCTCACCCGACTCGCCGAGGGTGTAGTACTCGGCGTAGGCGATGCGGTAGTCCGAGCCCTGGAGGGCCAGGGTCGCGTTCGCCTGGTCCAGCACGTTGTCCCCGCCGCCGTTCTCGTTCTTCTTCGCCTCGGCGGTGGGTAGAAGGGCGTCGTCCAACGCCGTAGGCGTCGGAGCGTCGGCGCAGGAGGTGAGGA
>CAKZOQ010000664.1 GCA_937136445.1 uncultured Gemmatimonadota bacterium | reverse complement strand
CATGGGGTCCGGGCGAACCGACGCCGGCGTCCATGCCACCGGCCAGGTCGCCTCGTTCCTGGTCCCTGCCCGCTGGGATGCCGTCGAGATGCACCGCGCCCTCAACGCCGTCCTTCCGAGGGACATCTGGGTGCAGGGGGTGTGTCGCGTGGACACCTCCTTCCACCCCCGCTTCCACGCCCGCCGTCGCCGCTACCGCTACCGGGTCGCCACCGACCCCGCCGGCGCCTCTCCCTTCCACCGGCGCTGGTGCTGGTCACTGGGCGAGTCGTTGGACCGCACGCTCCTGGACCAGGCCGCCGCCCTGCTCTCCGGCACGCGCTCCTTCCAGGCCTTCGCCAAGGCCGGCCAACCGGAGCGGGGCTACACCTGCACCGTCCACGAGGCCGCCTGGATCGAATGGCCGCTGGGGGTGGCCTTCTCCATCACCGCCGACCGATACCTTCACCACATGGTCCGCTACCTTACGGGGACGATGGTGGCGGTGGCCCGAGGTCGGCGACCGCTGGACGACTTCCGGGGGCTGCTGGAGAACGAAGACGGTCTGGAGACCTCTCCGCCGGCGCCTCCCCAAGGGCTCTTCCTGGCCCATGTGGAGTACCGTGACGGCCCGGGCCGCAGCGCCTGGTCCGGCTCCCCTGTTCCTGCACCCCCTACCCCGACGACATGAAGATCTTCCTGGACACGGCCGACCTCGACGAGATCCGGCGAGCCAACGACGCCGCCCTCATCGACGGCATCACCACGAACCCGTCCCTCATAGCCAAGGTGGCGGGGGACCGGGATCCCAAGGAGATCTACCGGGAGATCGCGGAGATCGTGGACGGGCCCATCAGCGCCGAGGTGGTGGCGCTGGACCGGGAGACCATGGTGGAGGAGGGACGCAAGCTGGCGGAACTCCACGACAACATCGTCGTGAAGGTCCCGCTCACGGAGGACGGCCTGAAGGCCTGCCGCGACCTTTCCGGGGACGGGATCGACATCAATGTCACCCTCTGCTTCTCGGTGTCGCAGGCGCTTCTGGCCGCCAAGGCCGGGGCCACCTTCATCTCCCCCTTCATCGGTCGGCTGGACGACATCTCTGGCGAGGGCATGCAGCTCATCGGGCAGATCCGGCAGGTCTACGACAACTACGGCTTCGCCACGCAGATCCTCGCCGCCTCCATCCGTCACCCCATGCACGTGGTGGAGAGCATGCTCATCGGCGCCGACTCCTGCACGCTCCCGCCCAAGGTGCTGTGGCAGCTCAGCAAGCACCCCCTCACCGACACGGGTCTGGACGCCTTCCTGGCGGACTGGGAGACCCTCGACGTCGAGCTCTGACCCCATCGTCGCCCCCATGCGCCGAGCCGTGCCCCCCACCC
>CAKZOQ010000663.1 GCA_937136445.1 uncultured Gemmatimonadota bacterium | reverse complement strand
CGGCGACGTGCCCACCTCGCTGGCGGGGAAGAAGCTCCTCCAGCTCGACATCTCCGCCATGCTCGCCGGGGCCAAGTTCCGGGGGGAGTTCGAGGAGCGGATGAAGGCGGTGCTGAAGGAGATCATCGAGGCCGAGGGCCGCTACGTGATCTTCATCGACGAGATGCACACCATCGTCGGGGCCGGCGCCGCCGAGGGCGCCGTGGATGCCGGCAACATGCTGAAGCCCCCGCTCGCTCGCGGGGAGCTCCATGTGGTCGGAGCCACGACGCTGGACGAGTACCGGAAGCACATCGAGAAGGACCCGGCGCTGGAGCGACGCTTTCAGCCCGTCTTCGTCGCGCCTCCTTCGGTGGAGGACGCCATCGCCATCCTACGGGGGCTCAAGGAGCGGTACGAGGTGCACCACGGCGTCCGCATCACCGACGACGCCGTCGTCGCCGCCGCCCGCTTGAGCGATCGCTACATCGGGGGGCGCTTTCTTCCGGACAAGGCGATCGACCTCATGGACGAGGCGGGTTCCCGGCTCCGCATCGAGATCGACTCCCTCCCTCAGGAGATCGACGAGGTGGAGCGGCGGATCACCCAGCTCGAGATCGAGCGGCAGGCGCTCCAGAAGGAGACCGAGGGCCCCGCGGTGGAGCGCCGCGAGGCCATCGAGGAGGAGCTGGCGGAGCTCCGGGAGGAGAGTCAGTCCATGAAGGTGCGCTGGCAGGCGGAGAAGGACGCCATCGAAGCCATCCAGGAGCTGCGGACCCGCATCGACGAGCTCCGGGTGGAGGCCGAGCGTGCCACCCGCACCGGCGAGCTGGCTCGAGCCGCCGAGATCAACTACGGCGAGATCCCCCGGGCCCAGGAGGAGCTGGAGTCGGCGGTGGGGACGCTGGATGAGCTCCAGGAGGGCCGGACCTTCCTGAAGGAGGAGGTGGGTCCCGACGACATCGCTGCCGTGGTGGGGGAGTGGACGGGCATCCCTGTCACCAAGCTGCTCTCCACCGAGCGCCAGCGTCTCACCGAGCTGGAGGCCCACCTCGGCGAGCGGGTGGTGGGTCAGCCCCGGGCGCTGGAAGCCGTCTCCAACGCGGTGCGTCGGGCTCGAGCCGGGCTCCAGGACCCGGACCGGCCGGTGGGCTCCTTCATCTTCCTCGGTCCGACGGGCGTCGGAAAGACCGAGACCGCCCGCGCCCTGGCCGAATTCCTCTTCGACGACGAGCGGGCCATGGTCCGACTGGACATGTCGGAGTACATGGAGAAGCACGCCGTGGCCCGCCTCATCGGGGCGCCTCCTGGCTACGTGGGCTTCGAGGAAGGCGGTCAGCTCACCGAGGCCGTGCGGCGTCGGCCCCACGCCGTCATCCTCTTCGACGAGGTGGAGAAGGCCCACCCCGAGGTCTTCAACGTCCTCCTCCAGATCCTGGACGACGGGCGACTCACCGACGCCCAGGGACGCACGGTGGACTTCCGGAACGCCGTGGTCATCATGACCTCCAACATCGGGAGCCAGCGGATCCTGGAACGGGGCGAGCACGCTGCCGGGGAGGCCTGGGACGCCGTCGCGGACGAGGTGCGGGCCGAGCTGCACCAGCACTTCCGGCCCGAGTTCCTGAACCGGGTGGACGACATCGTGGTCTTCCACCCGCTGGGCCCGGAGGAGCTGCGCCGCATCGTGGACCTGCAGCTCCGCAGGGTGGAAGCCCTGGTGACGGACCAGGACATCGGGCTGGAGGTGACGGCGGATGCCCGGGCCTTCCTCGCCGAGGAGGGATACGATCCGGCCTTTGGAGCCCGGCCCATCAAGCGGGCCATCCAGCGGGCGGTCCAGAATCCTCTCGCCCTCTTCCTCCTGGACGAGGAGGTGGAGCCGGGGGCCCGGATCGTCGTGGACCACGAGGAGGGGGCCAGGGAGTTGTCGCTGGAGGTTGCGCCGGCATCCTCGGAGGTGGCGAGCTGACGGCCTTGGAACGGGTGCGCGAATTGTCGACCTTTCCCACGTGCCACGCGTTCCCGCCTCTCCCCCTCCGAGTACGGCCATGACCCAGCGCCCCTCTGCGGCACGGCGGCTCCGCGGCACCCGCCTCCTGGCGGTCCTCGCCCTGATGGGACTCTCAGGGTGCAGCACCACCATCATCGCACCTTCCGGCGCGGCGGCGGTGGCGCCCCAGCTCACGGTGGAGCGCTTCCTCCAGGCAGCCAACGACCGGGACCTGAACTCCATGTCCCGCCTCTTCGGATCGGCACAGGGCCCCATCGGGGACACCGGATCCACCTTCGGGTGTTTCTGGAAGAAGATCGGGTCCTGGTTCGGCGGCGAGGACTGCCTGAAGCGCTCCGAGGTGGAGATCCGGTTGGACGTCATCGCTCGGACGCTGGAGCACGAGGACTACCTGATCGTCGACGACGAGCCTGTGGCCGGGCGGGCCAGCCCCACCCAGCGGGTCTTCGTGGATTTCAGGCTGGACCGGGACGTACGGGTGGAGCGGGTCCCCTTCGTGGTGGTGCAGGGCGACGAGGACCAGTGGTTGGTCCAGGAGGTCGCGCTGGAACGCATCCTGCAGGCCGGAGGAGTGTAGAGAAAAGAGGAACCGCCGAGGGCGACGGGGTAGTCGCAATGGGCTGTCAGCCAGGTTGGACCAGCTCGATCAGGACGCCTCCCGTGCTCCTCGGGTGCAGGAAGGCCACGCGATGCCCGCCGGCACCGGCGCGAGGTTCCTCGTCGATGAGTTCGAAGCCCTCGCCCCCCAGCCGACGTAGATCGGCTTCGAGGTCGTCGCTGCGGTACGCGATGTGATGGAGGCCGGGACCTCGCCGGGCGAGGAATCGCCCGACGATGGTGTCGGGACCCAGGGGTTCCATGAGCTCCACGGAGCCGCAGAACGTGACTCGGACCCCCTGGGATTCCAGGACCTCCGGGTCGGAACAGGTGGCTCCTGAAATCGATTCGTAGACTGCGTGGAAGTCTTCGATGGACGGCACGGCGACAGCGACGTGGTCCAGCGGCAACGCCACGCGATCAACAGCATTCATAGAGATCCCGGACAGCAGTCGGGTTCGGGGGATTCGGCGGCGGATCCTAGGGTCCGCCGACCCAGGTGACAAGGAGACGATATGGCGACGAGTGAGACCATCCTCGAGGTGAACGACGAGAACTTCGCCGGCGAGGTCGAGGAGAACGCAGGGCTTTCGATGGTGGACTTCTGGGCGACCTGGTGCGGCCCGTGCCGCATCGTCGCGCCGGTGGTCGAGGAGCTGGCCGACGAGTACCACGAGAAGGGGCTGAAGGTGGGCAAGCTGGACGTGGACGCCAGCCCGCAGACCTCGGCCAAGTACGGCATCCGCTCCATCCCCAGCATCCTCTTCTTCAAGGACGGCGAGGTGGTGGACAAGGTCATCGGCGCCGTGCCCCGGCAGCACCTGGAGGAGAAGATCCAGCAGCATCTGGGCTGAGCAACGCCCTGGCCCCGGAGCGTTCGGGGCCTGCATTCCGACCAGGCCAGGGTCGCCCGTCCAGGTGGCTCTGGCCTGGCTCGTTTCCGACTCCTTCCACCGGCCAGGAACACCCGTGGGCACCCTCTACCTGGTGAGCACCCCCATCGGCAATCTGGAGGACCTGAGCGTCCGCGGAGCGCGGTTGCTCCGGGAGGCGAACCGGATCCTCGCGGAGGACACCCGACGGACCCGGATCCTGGCCGACCACGTCGGTTCGGTTGCGCCCCTGGTCTCCCTGCACGAGCACAACGAGGCAGGGCGGACCGAGCAGATCCTCGGCTGGTTGGGGTCGGATGAGGCGCTGGTCCTGGTGTCCGACGCGGGGACGCCCCTGGTCTCCGACCCCGGGGCCCGCACGGTGGCGGCGGTGGCGGAGGCCGGACACACCGTGGTGCCGATTCCCGGCGCGTCCGCCGTCCTGGCGGCCCTGGTGGGTTCGGGGCTGCCCTCGGAGACCTTCGCCTTCCTCGGCTTTCCTCCCAGGAAGGGGGGCGAGCGGGAGACCCTGCTGAACCGCGTGGCCACCTCCGACGAGACGGTCGTGCTCTTCGAGTCCCCTCACCGCCTGGTGGCGCTTCTGGAGGAGCTGGAAGCGCTGTGCGGAGCGGGGCGATCCGTGGCCGTGGCCCGGGAGCTCACCAAGGTCCACGAGGAGTTCACGCGGGGAACCTTGGTCGAAGCCCGCCGCTACTATGAGGCCCACCCGCCGAAGGGGGAGGTGACGGTGGTGGTGGCCCCGCGGGACAACGCTCCGGTGGATCCGCGCGTCCTGGAAGAGGATGCTCGCGTCCTGGCCCGTGCTCTTCTGGAGGAGGGCGGGCGCCCCAGCGGCGTGGCTCGGGAGGTCGCCCGTCGCCTGGAGATCCCGAAAAACACCGCCTACCGCATCGTCCACGAGCTGGAGTAGCCCGCTGCACCCCCTGAGCCCGCTCCCCCGAGCCCCCCGGTGAGCCTCCTCGTCCTTGCGGCGGTGGCCTCCCTCGCGGTGGCTCCGGCCCCCGATTCCGTGACCATCGCCCGTCTCCAGTACGACGGGGGTGGGGACTGGTACGCCAACCCCTCGTCCCTCGCCAATCTCCTGGAGGCGATCCGCGACCGCACGGGGATTCCAGTGGCGGCGCGGGAGGCGACGGTGACGCCCCTGGACCCGGGTCTGGCCGATCACCCGTACCTCTACATGACGGGGCACGGGAACGTGCGGTTCACCCCGGCGGAGCGGGCGGCGCTGGGTGCGTACCTGGAGGGCGGGGGCTTCCTCCACGCGGACGACAACTATGGCCTCGACGAGTCCTTCCGCCGGGAGATGACGGCGCTCTTTCCCGACCATGAGCTCCGGGAGATCCCCGCCGACCACCCCGTCTTCCATGGGCTGTACGAGTTTCCTGAGGGCCTCCCGAAGATCCACGAGCACGACGGGCGCGCGCCCCAGGCGCTGGGGATCTTCCTGGAGGGGCGGCTGGCCGTCTTCTACAGCTACGAGTCGGACCTCGGGGACGGCTGGGAGGACCCCGACGTCCACGAGGATCTGCCGGAGGTCCGGGAGGACGCGCTGCGCATGGGTGTGAACCTCTTCCTCCACGCCCTGGGCCAGGCGGCGCCGTGAGCCCCGCACCGAAGCGTCTGGACGGACGGGTCCAGGCCGTCCGCACCCACCTCGAGGTCCTCGCCTGGAGGGCGCTGGTGGCCTGGGCCGCCGTCGGCCTCATCGGCGTGCTGCTCCTCGCGTGGGTGCTGGCGGGGCCGGACGGGTGGCGCCAGGGGAGCGATCTCCCGTTGTGGCTGGTGGGCGGATTCGTGGTGGCCGTGGCGGTGGCCGCCGGAGTGATGCGGGCGGCGGCCAGGCGCTGGTACGACGAGGCGCCCCTCTCCCGGGCCATGGAGGAGGCGGCGGGGCTCGAGGAGGGGGCCGTGCGCGGCCCTCTGGAGTTGGGTCGGGCGGTGCCGGCCGGGGTGTCGGCCTCCCTGGCAGGGCGGGCCGCCGAGTCCACCCTGGAGGCGCTTCGGGGCTCGGAGTCGGAGCTCTCAGGTGGGCTGGGCGAGCGGGCCCGGGGATGGGTGCGCCGGGGGATGGGGGTGCTGGTGGCCGGAGCGGTGGTGGCCGTGGCGCTGGCGGTCCTGGCTCCGGAGCGGACGGCGTCCGCCTGGTCCGGCCTGGTCCGCCCGGTGTCCCTGGCCGCGGATCCCGTCCTTCCCGCCCTCCAGGTGCTCCCAGGCTCGCGGGAGGTCCGCCGCGGCGAGGCGGTGGATGTGCGCATCCAGGCCCCTGGGCGGGCGACGGTGCAGCTCTCCTGGCAGGAGGCCGGAGAGGTGGCGCGGACGGCCGAGGTGGCGGTGGGGACTGGTGAGGGGGTGCACCGCTTTCCCTCGGTGACGGGCCCCCTGGAGTATCGGGTACGTGCTCCGGACGGCGCCGAGGCCGGCCCCTTCACCCTCACGCCGGTGGATCCGCTCCTGGTGAGCGACCTCCGGGTGCAGGTGACCCCGCCTCCCCACACCGGCATCCCCGCGGAGGAGTACCGGGGCGAGGTGCCACCGCTGAGCCTTCCCGCAGGCTCGCGCCTGGTCGTGGAGGGACGGACGAACCGCCGCCTCGGCCAGGCGGCGCTGATGGTCCTGCCGGATTCCGCCGCCGATCCGGACGCAGGGACGACCGGCGTACCGGGCGACGCTCGAGCCGTCTCCTTCGCCCTGGACGGGTCCGCCTTCTCCGGGGACTGGACCCCGTCCCGCTCCGGACGCTTCGGGTGGGTCCTGGACGACGTGGAGGGCGAGCCGGCGGAGATTGCCCCCGAGCCACTGGAGATCGAGCTCGTGGCGGATGCGCCCCCGATCGTGGCCATCCCGGTCCCCGGGCGGGACACCGTGCTGCCGGCCCAGCTCCGCCAGCCGCTGGTCCTGGAGGCTCAGGACGACTACGGGCTCCGCTCCCTCGAGCTGGTGGTCTACCGGGTCACCTCCATGGGTCAGCGGGAGGAGCCACAGGTCCAGACACTGTCGCTGGAGGGCACCCGGGCCGCCCGGGCCCGACCCGTGCTGGACCTGACCGGCTGGGGCCTGCTTCCCGGTGACACCGTGCGCTACTTCGCCCGGACCACCGACAACGCCCCAGCGGCCCAGACCGCCCGCACCCGCGAGTACGTCCTCCGCATGCCCGACGCGGCCGAAATGCGGCGAGAGGCGGAGCGCCGCATCGGCGAGGTCGGGGAACGGCTGGAGGAGCTGGCCCGGGAGGCG
>CAKZOQ010000662.1 GCA_937136445.1 uncultured Gemmatimonadota bacterium | reverse complement strand
GATGTTCTGGAACCGCCTCTTCGGTCACTACTGGTGGGCCACCTGGATCATGCTGGTGTGTAACGGCTTCGTTCCCATGATGCTGTGGTTCAAGCGGGTGAGGCACTCCATCCCGGCGCTCTTCGCCATCTCGATCTTCATCAACATCGGGATGTGGTTCGAGCGCTACGTCATCGTGGTGACCTCGCTCCACAACGAGTACCAGCCGTGGGCGTGGGGCATCTACCGACCCTCGGTCTTCGAGATGAGCATCATGGTGGGGTCCTTCGCCTGGTTCGGATTCTGGTTCCTGCTCTTCACCCGACTGCTTCCGCCGGTGGCCATTGCCGAGCTCAAGGAGGTCGTACCTCCGCCCATGCGGAAGAAGACCGAGGAGGCCCACGCATGAGCACCGCCACCGGGAACCGTGGCCTGCTGGCCTCGTTCGAGTACCTCGACTCCACCGTGGAGGCCATCGAAGACCTCCGGAAGGCGGGGTTCGAGACGCTCAAGGCCTACGCGCCCTATCCGGAGCATCACCTGGAGCACGCCCTCGGCTACGGTGAGAGTCCCGTCCGGGTCTTCACCCTGGTGGGTGGCCTGACCGGGACGGCCACGGGCTTCGCGTTCACGACGTGGACCAACATGGACTGGCCCCTCATCGTCGGGGGCAAACCCATCGTCTCCATCCCGGCCTTCGTGATCATCGCCTTCGAGATGACCATCCTCTTCGGGGCGCTGGCCACGGTCATCGGTCTCTTCATCCTGGCGCGCCTGCCCGACTTCAAGCCGGCCGTCGTCTATGACCCCGAGTTCTCCTCCGGGCGCTACGGCGTCTATGTGGAAGCGCCCCCGGAGCGACTCGAGGAAGCCCGCAGAATTCTCGACGCCCAGGAGCCTGCTGAGCTCCGGGAAGGCACGGAGTCGGACCATGCGTAAGGCCCGCTTCATCCTCGTCGGCGCCCTGATGCTTCTCACCGCGGGGGCCTGCAAGCCGCTGGACGACACCATGGTGGCCATCTTCGGCCGCAGCATGCGTGATCAGCGGAAGTTCGACCCCTACGAGAACACGGTGGCTCCGCCCACGGGGGGCGTGGCCTTCTCCTCGGGGAACGAGGCCGACGCTCTGGGCGAGTTCAACGTGGGACGTCCGGAGATGCTCGCCGAGCCCCTCTTCACCCAGGCGGACATGCAGCCCATCGGTACCGGCGGGCCCATCGTGCAGAGCCTTGAGAACCCCTTCGAACGGGGCGACTCGGCCGCGCTGGCCCGCGGTGAGGAGATCTACATGCGGGTCTGCTGGACCTGCCACGCGGAGAACGGGGTCGGGGCTCAGGCGCCCATTGCGGCCAACCACCCCACCGTGGCGGCCTACAACCTGGCGGGTCCGCAGGTGGCGGGCTACACCGACCAGTACATCTACGGCATGATCACGGTGGGCCGCGGTCTCATGCCGCCGTGGGCTCATCAAATCCGTCCCATCGACCGATGGGCGGTGGTGACCTACGTGCGCCAGCTGCAGACCGAAGCCCAGGGGGACCAGTAAGATGAAACACCACATCCCCTCGGAGATCCCGGCTCGGTACCTGCCGCGATCCCGCTCCGTGGCGGCCATCCTCTACGGCTTCGTAGTGGTCGGCCTCGCCTCCTTCCTCTTCCGCCTGACCCAGGACCCCCTGTCGGCGTGGATCAGCTACGTCAGCAACTGGATGTTCTTCATGAGCATCTCGGTGGGCGGCGTGATCTTCGCCATCGCCACCTGGATCACCAAGGCCAAGTGGAACTGGTCCATGCGACGGGTGAGCCAATCCTTCGCGGCCTTCCTCCCCTTCGCCTTCCTCTTCCTCCTGCCCATGCTGACGCTGCGGGAGGACTACTTCCACTGGATCGATGAGATGGCGTACGACCCCATCGTCCAGGCGAAGGCGGCGTATCTGAACATCCCCTTCCTCATCTCCCGGAACGTGGTCGGGGCGGCCCTCCTCTTCGGGCTGCTCTGCTTCTGGGTGTACCAGGCGGTCCGCCCGGACATGGCGCTGGCCGAGGGGAATCCCGACGAGGACGAGCGACGGGCGAAGTGGCGGAAGACCCTCACCGAGGGCTGGGGCGGACAGGAGAAGGAGGAGGTCAGCAGCTACAAGCGGATGACCACGCTGGCCCCGGCCATCGTGCTGGTCTTCGCCGTGGTCATGACGATCTTCTCCTACGACTGGGCCATGAGCCTGGAGTCCCACTGGTTCAGCACCATGTTCGGGCCCTGGTTCTTCATGGGCGGGTTCTGGGGCGGGATCGCCGCGACGGCGCTGTGGAGCCTCTTCCTGCGGACCACCGACGACGACGTGAAGAAGCTCATCGGGCTCCAGCAGCGCCACGACATCGGGAAGCTGGCGTTCGCCTTCTGCGTCTTCTGGACCTACCTCTTCTTCTCCCAGTACATCGTCATCT
>CAKZOQ010000661.1 GCA_937136445.1 uncultured Gemmatimonadota bacterium | reverse complement strand
CCCCGCGCCATCGTCCCACCATGCCTTCTTCCCCCCGCCCCCCCGCCGGTCCGCGGCCCAGATCCCGGGCCGCAGCGGTCGGGCGACCCGCCGTCCTGATCGCCCTTCTGGCCACCCTCGGCGGGTGTGCTGCCGGGAACTTCCCCAATCCCTTCGACCGATCCGGCTCCACCGCCGACGAGGTCCAGGTGACGGTGGACAACCAGAACTTCAACGATCTGCGGATCTACGCTCTGGGCTCGGAGGGGCAACAGACCATGGGCAACATCACCGGTCGGTCGTCCCAGACCTTCACCATCCGGTGGCGGCAGACGTCCGACCTGCGGTTCCGGCTGGAGTTCCTCGCGGGGCGCAGCTACACCACCAACCGCGTCACTGCCTCCCCGGGGGATCGGGTGGATGTGTTCGTCCGGGAGAACCCCGGCAACACCTACGTGAACGTCCGGAACTGAGCCGGAGCTAGTCGCGGACCAGGATCCGGCGAAGCTCCACGGGGTCGTCGGTCCGGGTGAGGGCCAGCATCAGGAGGATGCGGGCCTTGTGGGCGGGAAGCCCCGGCGAGACCAGGACGAGACTCTCCCCGTCCGGTTCACCCGCACCGGTTGGAATCCGTCCCTCCTCCTCCCGGGAGGCCAGTACCACCGGGCTGCCCTGGGCAGCCACCCGCTGAACGGCTGCGCGCACCCCCGGGCTCATCCGGCCGCCGGCGAAGGTCTCCACCACCACGCCCCGGGCTCCTGCGGCAGCCTCCTCCACCGCCGTGCCCGAAGCCCCGGCATAGTCGGGGACCAGGGCTACGCCCGGCAGGGACGACAGGCCCTCGAGGTCGAATACGGCGCGGGGGCCGTCGGGGGAGGCCACCGTCCGGTCCAAGCGGACGGTGTCGGCGTGCACGCGCCCCAGCGCGCCCCACTCGGAGGAGCGGAAGGTCTCTACGCTCTCGTCGTGGGTCTTGCGGACGTCGGCGCCGGCGTGAATCCGCTCGTTCAGGACCACCAGCACGCCCTGGCCCACCGCGGTCGGGGACGTCGCCACCCGCACGGCGTCCACCAGGTTGCGAGGCCCGTCTGCCGAAAGGGAGCCAGCGGGGCGCATGGAGCCGGTGAGGACCACCGGCGGTCCCGGGGGCAGGACCCGATCCAGGAAGTAGGAGGTCTCCTCCATGGTGTCGGTGCCGTGGGTCACCACGATGCCGGCCCAGCCCGGATCCTCGGCTCGAGCGGCCAGAATCCGGCGCCCCAGACGCAGCCAGTGGTCCGGCGTCATGCTGGAGGAGCCGATGCGGAAGACCTCCTCGACGGTGAGACGGGCGTAGTCGCCCAACTCCGGAACGGCCCCTACCAGCGCCTCCCCGGAGAGCATGTCTCCCGGGGTGCTGGCGATGGTGCCTCCGGTGGTGAGGATCAGGACCCGGGGGAGCTCCCCTCCCACCTCCGAACGGGCTGATCCCGAATCCTGGGCCTGGAGCCCCGGGGCGCCCCCGAGGAGCAGGGCTCCCACCAGGCCGAGGGCGACCCGACGGCCGCGTCTGCCCCTACTCGCCATAAGGGACCCAGACGTTCTTGACCTGGGTCGCCTGGCGCAGGAACTCCGCTCCCTCCCCCAGGGCGGGATCCACCCAGGGCCTCCGGCGCCCATCGTTCACCCAGGTCCGTTTCATGTTGCCCACCGAGGCCCGCTCCACCTGCGCCGACTCCTCCACCGACGGCCCGTGGTACCAGACACCCTCGACGTCGTCGTGGGCGGCCAGGGTAGGGAGGACCTCGCTCCGGAGCCCCGTGACGATGTTCAGTACGCCCCCAGGGACGTCCGAGGTGTCCAGGACCTGGTAGAGGTCGGTGGCCAGCAGCGCTCCTCCCTGTGAGGGAACGAGCACCGCCGCGTTCCCCATGGCCAGGAGGGGGGCGGCGCAGGAGACGAACCCCAGGAGCGGGTGCTCCTCGGGGCAGATGGCCCCCACCACGCCCAGGGGTTCGGGCATGGCCAGCGTCACGTTCCGGAAGGGGGTGTGGTGGACCCGACCCTCCCACTTGTCGGCCCAGGCGCCGTAGCTGAAGAGACGCCGGAGGGTGGCCTCGAACTCGGCGGCGGCGTCCTCCGGATCCGCTCCCCAGCTCTCCAGCCGATCGGTGAACTCCCGACGCCGGGCCTCCAGGTTCTCGGCCCAGTAGTACAGGATCTGGGCGCGGTTGTGGGCGGTGCGCGCCGCCCACCCCGCCTGGGCTCCCCGGGCGGCCTCCACCGCGTTCCGCACATCCTTCCGGTTCCCCCGTCCTACCTCGCCCAAGCGGGTCCCGTCCGCGGCCTCCACCAGGAGGGTGGCGTCGGCATCGGGGCGGGCCTGCTTCCCTCCGATGTACAGCTTGGCGGTGCGGTCCAGGGGTGGGGGGTGGGCAGCGTCACCCTCGGCGGGGTGACCTCCGGGGGAGGGGAAGGCCTCCTCGGCAGGGCGGGCGATCGCGCCCTCTGGCGGGGCGGGGGGTTCGACCTCGGCCGTGGGTGTGACGTATTCCCACAGCCCCTCCTTGCCGCCCTCCCGCCCGAAGCCGCTCTCCCGATAGCCGCCGAATCCGGAGGCGGCATCGAAGAGGTTGGTGCAGTTCACCCAGACCGTCCCGGCCTTGAGGGCCGGCGCCACGTCCAAGGCCAGGTTCACGTTCTCCGACCAGACCGAGGCAGCGAGGCCGTAGCGGGTGTCGTTGGCCAGCTCCACGGCCTCGTCCGGGGTGCGGAAGGTCATCATGGCCACCACCGGGCCGAACACCTCCACCTGGGCGAGGGTGCTGGCGGGGTGCACCTGTGTGCATAGGGTGGGGGGGTAGAACCAGCCCTCCCGGGGGACGGCCCACGACGGCTGCCAGACCTCGGCCCCTTCGGCGCGTCCCTGCTCCACCAGCTTCTGGATCCGCTCGAGCTGGACTGGCGCCACGATGGCCCCCATGTCCACGCCCTTGTCCAGCGGATCTCCCATGCGGAGGGTCTCCATCCGGGCCCTCAGCTTGCGCTCCAGGAGGTCCGCGACGCTCTCCTGGACCAGGATCCGGGACCCGGCACAGCACACCTGCCCCTGGTTGAACCAGATGGCGTCCACCACGCCCTCCACCACCGAGTCGAGGTCGGCGTCCTCGAAGACCACGAAGGGCGACTTCCCACCCAGCTCCAGGGAGAGCCGTTTGCCGGACCCTGCCGTGGCTTCACGGATGATCCGGCCCACCTCGGTGGAGCCGGTGAAGGCGATCTTGTCCACGTCCTCGTGGTCCACCAGAGCCGCGCCGGTCTCCCCGTCGCCCGTGACCAGGTTCACCACGCCGGGGGGAAGCCCCGCCTCATGGCAGAGGTCACCGAAGAGGAGCGCCGTCAGCGGGGTGTACTCCGCAGGCTTGAGCACCACGGTGTTTCCGGTGGCCAGCGCCGGCGCGACCTTCCAGGCCAGCATCAACAGCGGGAAGTTCCAGGGGATGATCTGGCCCACGACCCCCACCGGACCGTAGCCGGGCAGCTCCCGCTCCATGAGCTGCGCCCACCCGGCGTGATGGTAGAAATGGCGGGCCACCAGGGGGATGTCGAGGTCCCTCGACTCCCGGATGGGCTTGCCGTTGTCCAGCGATTCCAGCACCGCGAAGAGCCGGGCGTGCCGCTGGAGCGTCCGCGCCAGGGCGTAGAGGTGGCGGGCCCGATGGTGGGGTCCGGCCTTCCACCAGTCGGAGTGGGCATCTCGGGCTGCCTCCACCGCCCGGGCCACGTCGTGCGGCCCGCCCTGGGACACCCGGGTCAGCGCCTCCCCGGTGGCGGGGTTCGCCACTTCGAAGGTGTCCGCCGGCTCGGTGAACTCGCCTCCGATGAGGTGCCCGAAACCGTCGGGGTGGGCGTCGATCCAGGCCAACGCCCGGTCCCGGGCCTCGGGGGCGGGTCCGTACTCCAGCGTCTCGAAGATGTCCGCGACCTTGCTCATGCCGTCCTCAGGGTCGGGCCCGGGGTCAGGCCATGGGGTGTCGGTGGGACGCCGAGTAGCGGCCCGTGACGTGGTGTTCGAGCTGGCGTTCGATGTCGCCGAGGAGGGACGAGGCGCCGAACCGGAAGCGCTCGGGTCGGAGCCAGCCCGTCCCCAGCTCCTCCTTCATGAGGACGAGCCAGAGGAGCGCGCCCTTGGCGGTGCGGATCCCGCCGGCGGGCTTGAAGCCCACGGCGTATCCGGTTCGCTCCGCGTAGGCGCGGATCGAGCGCGCCATGACGAGGCCCACAGGGAGGGTGGCGTTCACCGACTCCTTCCCGGTGGAGGTCTTCACGAAGTCGGCGCCAGCCATCATGCAGACCAGACTGGCACGGGCCACGTTGCGCAGCGTGCCCAGCTCTCCCGTGGCGAGGATGGTCTTGAGGTGTGCGTCGCCGCAGGCGTCCCGGTAGGCCTGGACCTCCCGATAGAGCGCCTCCCAGTCGCCGGTGAGGACGTGGCGGCGGGAGATGACGATGTCGATCTCCCCGGCGCCGGCCTCCACCGAGGCCCGGATCTCCTCCACCCGCTGCGCGAAGGGAGAGAGCCCGTGGGGGAATCCCGTGGAGACCGCCGCCACCGGGATGCCCGATCCGGCGAGGGCCTCCACCGCCGCGGGGATCATCTCGTGGTAGACGCAGGCCGCTCCCACCCGGATGAGCTCCGGCGACACGCCCAGCGCCTCCAGGAGGTCTCGCCGCACCGGGGTGCGAGCCTTGGCGCAGAGGCGACGGACCCGGCCGGGCGTGTCGTCCCCAGCCAGGGTGGTGAGGTCCATGAGGGTGACGGCCCGGAGAAGCCAGGCGGCCTGCCACTCCTTCTTGACGCTTCGTCGGGTGCCCAGAGTGGCGGCCCGTCGCTCCACGGCGGAGCGGTTCACCCGGACCTCCCGGACCCGATCCAGGGCCAGGGCCGTCCCGGGGTTCCGGGCGTCCCCCCGCAGGTCGGTGGGGACGGGCGGGTCCGACGGCGGGCGGCTGGAACGGGGTGTGGGGATGGAGAGGTCG
>CAKZOQ010000660.1 GCA_937136445.1 uncultured Gemmatimonadota bacterium | reverse complement strand
GGCAGGCAACCGGCCAACGCGTTTCCAGGAGCACGAATGGACCTCGAAGACGTCCCGCGCACCGGCGCAGACTCCGGCGCCGCGACGCTGGCCGTACGCCTCACGGCGAGCGCGATCGAGGCCGTACAGGAGATGGTCCGGGAGGCCGACCTCCCCCGCGACGGCGGGCTCCGCATCCGCGCCACCACCGGCGCCGGCTGCTCCGCGCCCTTGCGGTACGCCATGGTCCTGGAGGCCGAGCCCGACGACGACGACGTCGTCCTGGAGGCCCACGGCGTCCGGATCTTCATGGACCCGGAGAGCGCCTGGGTCCTGGACGGGCTCCTGGTGGACTACCTCACCGACTCGCCGCGGGGGGAGGGCTTCGCCTTCCGCCATCCCCGCGGCCCCTCGGGACGGGCCTGCTGAAGGGGGCCTGGAGGACGTACCCCGAGTCCGGCCGACGGCGACCGGCGTCCAGGGCGGTCAGGGCTCTCCCGTCCGGGCGGCTCCCGCCAGCTTGGCCACGGCGCCCAAAGTGGTGCGGGCTGCCTCGAACCCGAGGCGGTAGTCCTCCTCCTCGAAGCTCACGAAGAGGTCGGTGGGCTGATGCCAATGGGGGTTGGCGCGATTCCCCGTCTCGTAGAGCCGGCGGTTCTCGCGAAGACTCACCGAGGCCACATGGTCCTGGAAGGCCCGGGAATCGGTATTGCTCATGGCGTTGCTCACCACCGCCGGATAGAACTGCCCGAAGCGGCGGTTTGCGTTGAGGAGTTCCAGCGCCAGGACGGCCGATGCCTCCGCCTCCTCCGACGCAAGCTGGAACTCGATGTCCACGTCGGCATCGTCCGCCTGCTCCCAGGTCACCGGATTGCCGTGATCCCACATCATCATGTCGTGCTGGATCATGCCGACCCAGGTGGGCTCGGGATACCGGCCTGAGCCGGGAGGATCCTCCCGTCCCTGCAGCCCGGCCCGCTGCTCCACGTAGGCCTCGGCGCCCTGCAGGCCCGTCTCCTCGTTGTTCCAGAGCGCGAAGCGGACGGAGCGTTCCGTGACGACCTCGGGGCCTGCCATGGCCCGCGCGATCTCCAGGACGACCGCCGTCCCGGAGGCGTCATCGTTGGCGGCCTCTCCGCCGCCGCGACCGTCCATGTGGGCGCCGAGAATGAACATCTCGTCCGGCCGGGTCTGCCCGACCTTCGTGGCGTACACTTGCGACCGGGGCTCGCCCTCGTACTCGTAGTCCACCCGGCCCGTGGTGTAGCCCCAGGCCTGCAACTGCTCCTCGATCCAGTCGACGGCGGCTGCGTTTCGGGGGGTTCCCTGCTCTCGATCCCCGAAGCGGGTCAGCTCGAACACGTGATCCCGGTACTGATCGAAGTCCAGACGGTCCACCACCTCCTGGACGCGGAGGTCCCCATCGCTCATGGGGACTCCGCCGAGGATTCCCTGAAGGCGGACGTCCCGACGGAACTCCTCTTCGTCGGTCTGCTGAGCATGGGCCGGAGCGCCGAGCAGGGCGACGAGGAGGGCGGAGGCCGCAAGCCGCCCCAGGCTGCGAGGGGAAAGCAGAGGATGCACGAGAACCTCCCGATGGAGACGCGAAGAAGGCCGATTCCGCCGGGCCCGCGATGTAGATGAATAAATATCCATGAAATCGTTGTGCGAATCTACACGTATGTTTAGCGTAGTCGCGTGGGGATCATCTGGATCCCGTCGAACAAGCCATGGGGGACGTCATGCGTGGAATTCTGGGTAGGACCGTACTTGCACTCATCGCCGTCGTGTTGACGACCCAGCCCCTCATCGCTCAGCAAGGCACGGTGACGGGCCGGGTCCTCACGGAAGAGGGGGGAATCGTCCCCGGTGCCTCCGTGCTCGTCATGGGTACGCAGCGGGAGGTGCTGGCCAACCAGAACGGCACCTACGCCCTGCCGGCTCCCGTCGGGGTCCAGCGAATCCAGGCACGGGCCTTCGGATACCGGACCGCGGTCCAGGAAGTCACGGTGGCGGACGGGGAGTCCGTCACCCTCGACTTCACCCTGGAGGTCTCCCGCTTCGCCCTGGACGAGGTCGTGGTCTCGGTGTCCGCCGGGGACGTGACGCGTCGGGAGGTGGGCACGGACATCGCCTCCATCGACGTGGCCAGTCAGATCGACGACGCGGCGGTCACCGACTTCTCCTCCCTCCTCAACGGGAGGGCGGGCAACGTCACCGTGACGCAGGCCTCCGGGAACGTCGGGGCCGGCTCCCGGATCCGGGTCCGCGGGGTCAACAGCCTGACCCAGGACAACAACCCCCTCCTGATCATCGACGGCGTCCGGGCCAACAACAACACCGCGGTCGGGATCAACCGCGGTCAGACCTTCTCCCGGTTCAACGACCTCAACCCCGCCGACATCGAGAACATCCAGGTGGTGAAGGGTCCCGCAGCGACGGCGCTCTACGGGAGCGAGGCCGCGTCGGGCGTCATCGTGGTCACGACGAAGAAGGGCGGCGCTGGCCAGAACCAGTTCACCTTCTCCGTGGAGACCGGCTACATGGAGGACGTGACGGCCTACCCGGACAACTACGCGGACGTCACACCCTTCGGGATCACGGATCCCAACGACCCCCGCCTGGCACCGTGGCGGACGAGTTCCAACCCCACCACGGGCCAGGTCTTCGTCCTGGACAACCCCTTCGAGGACGCGAGCACCTCCCCCTTCCGGACCGGCCAGTTCAGCACCTACAACCTCAGTCTGGCCGGCGGCCAGGACAGCTTCAGCTACTACACGTCGCTCCGCTTCGAGGACCGGGAAGGCGTCCTTCCCAGCAACGACGTGAACCGCCTGAGCTTCCGTGGGAACTTCCAGGCCCTGCCCCGCGAGGACCTGCAGGTGAACGTCTCCGCGGGCTACACCCGGTCGGAGGTCAACCTGCCCAAGAGCGGCGGAAACACCAGCGGGTACTTCACCAACGCGCTGGCGGGGATCCCGCTCTCGGCCAAGGGGTCGGACGGGAGTTGCCTCGCCGCCCTCCTCGGGGCCGCGGACGAGAGCTTCTGTGACAAGGACGGCAACACCCGGGCGGGCTTTGACAAGATCGAGCCCATCATCAGCCGGGAGAACGTCGATCGGTTCACCTCGTCCTTCCAGCTCCGGTCCACGCCGCGGTCGTGGCTCACCGCCACGGCCAAGCTCGGGGCGGACGTCACGGATCAGCTCTTCACCGACGCCATCCCCTTCGACCCCGACGTCCCGTTCAGCTTCGCCGCGGGGGGTGAGAACTTCCTGTCGCGTCCCCTGACCCGGATCATCACCGCCGACCTGGGCACCGAGGCGAGCTACGGGGTCACCGAATCCGTCCGCGGCGCCACCTCCGTCGGGGCGCAGTACTTCAACACCCGCATCGAGACCATCGCCTGTGAAGGGCGGGTCTTCCCCAACGATCAGGCCACGGCGTGTGACGCGGCGGTGAGCCTCCGAGGCTTCTCCGACCTGAGCGAGAACGTCGAGATCGGAGCCTACTTCCAGCAGCGGCTTTCGTACGGTGGGTACCTCTTCATGACCGGCGCCCTCCGGGTGGACGACAACAGCTCGCTGGGCGAGGACGAAGGGGCCATCTGGTCGCCGAGCTTCAACACCTCCTTCGTCATCAGCGACCTCCCCTCCTGGAACGTCGACGCGTTCAGTGACCTTCGACTCCGATTCGCATGGGGCACGGCCAGCCAGTCGCCGTCCCAGTACGCCGCGGACCGGACCTACGTCATCAGTCGTCTGGCCCAGGGCGGCAACGTCGTGGCCGGCCTCAGCCCGCTCGATCCAGGCAACCCGAATCTAGGACCCGAGCGCAACGAGGAGTTCGAGATCGGCCTCAACGCCGGCCTCCTGGACGATCGGCTGGGGGTGAGCCTGACCTACTTCAGCCGGACCACCACCGACGCCATCGTCTCCCGGCCCGTCGCTCCCTCCTCGGGGTTCGCCAACGACCGGTTCATCAACATCGGGGAGTTGGAGAACAGCGGGCTGGAGGCGACCCTCGACGCCGTCCTTCTGGAGCGGGACAACTTCTCCTGGGACGCCACGCTGCAGTACTCCTCCGTCGACCCGCGGGTGGCCCGGCTCGGGACCGACAACCCCATCTTCGTCGGCGCGGGGCAGATCCTGGCCGACGGCGCCGTGCCCGGCTCCTACTACAGCCGGGTCATCACCTCCGCCGAGCGGGACGCCTCCGGCGAGATCATCCCGGGTAGCATCCAGTACGCTCCGGGCAACATCCAGGAGGGCAGCGACCTCCGCATCGTCGGACAGCCCATCCCCACCAACGAGCAGTCCCTCTCCACGGCGGTGACCCTCTTCGAAAGCCTCCGCATCTCCACCCTCTTCGACCGCAAGGCGGGCCATCAGGCGCTGAACGGCACCCGGGACGGCCGGAACCCCGGCAGTCTCTCCGGAGCCAACTCACGCTTCGCCGAGGAGTGGGCCTTCCGCCAGACCCAGTCGACGGCGGTGGAGCAGGCCATGCTGGAGGCGGACGAGTTCCTCGGCGACCACAACGCGATCTTCGTCGAGGACGCCGACTTCATCAAATGGCGTGAGATCCGGGCGACCTACAGCCTGCCCGCGAGCTTCGCGTCGCAGTTCCGGGCCTCGGGTGCGAGCCTCTACGCGGGAGGTCGGAACCTCGCCGTGTGGACGGATTTCCGCGGGCTGGATCCCGAAGCCAACGAGTACGGGGCCCGGGACTCGCTGCGGTCCGAGGTGGACAACGCGTTGCCGCCTCCCCGGCTCTTCTT
>CAKZOQ010000659.1 GCA_937136445.1 uncultured Gemmatimonadota bacterium | reverse complement strand
GGGACGGCCGCCCGCTCTGGGTGGTGGATCCGCTGGACGGGACGGCGAATTTCCTCCACGGGCATCCGGCCTTCTGCGCTTCGGTGGCGGTGGCGGTGGAGGGACGACCGGAGGCGGCGGCCGTGGTGTCGGGCTCCACCGGCGAGCGCTGGTGGGCCACCCGCGGGGGCGGTGCCTTCAAGGGAGGCCGACGGGTCTCCGTCTCTCCGAAGCGGGATCTGGGCCACGCGCTGGTGGGGACGGGGTTCCCCTTCAAGCTCCTGGAGGAGCTCCCCGACTACCTGGATCAGCTCGACCGGGTGCTGCGGACGGCCTCGGGCGTGCGTCGCAACGGCTCGGCCGCCCTGGACCTGGCGGCCCTGGCCCAGGGCTCGCTGGATGCCTTCTGGGAGCTCATCCTCATGCCCTGGGACTTCGCCGCCGGCTGGCTCCTCATCGAGGAGGCGGGCGGCGTGGTGGCGCGGATGGACGGGAGGGCCCCGGACCTCACCGACGGCTCCCTGATGGCGGCGAGCCACCCGGCCCTCCTGGAGAGTCTGCGCGAGATCCTCCGCCGCACCGCCTCCTCCTGACCCCCGGACACGACGAAGCCGGCGGGCTCCCGAGGGAGCGCCGCCGGCATTCGGTGCTACCTGGGACGGTCCGGCCCGGGGGCCCGACCGCCTGGATCGAGGGTCAGCTCTCGACCCGCTCGACCTGGATCTTTCGGCCCTTCGCCTCGGCGACCTTGGGCAGGTGCACCTCGAGAATGCCGTTGTCGTAGGTCGCGCGGATCTCGTCCGCCTTCACCGTACGGGGAAGGGTGAAAGAGCGCTGGAAGGCGCCGTAGCGACGTTCCCAGAGATGGTACCGCCGCTCCTCGGACCCTTCCTCCCGGGTCTCCAGCTTGTCACCGGAGATGGTGAGGACGTTGTTCTCGAGCTCGATGGAGATGTGATCCTCGGCGATGCCGGGAAGCTCCGCGGTGAGGACGAGCTCCTCTTTGGACTCCTCCACGTTCACGGGAGGTGTCCAAGCGCCCCCGTTGGTGCTGGTGGCGACGCCGCTCCCGGTGTCGAAGTACCGGGCGAGGCGGCTGGACACCTCCTCCAGGTCGCGCCAGGGAGAGTCCGTCGGGTTCCGGAATGCGTACCGCGTGATGGCCATGAGTTCCTCCTGTGAGTGCGCCACACGATTCGGAAAAGCGGGTGATTCCTCGGTCGGATCAGCCCCCTCGCCCCATCCGGGGGAGCGGGCGCCGACTCGCCCGATCAGAGGTGCAACCGGCGTGCCAGCCAGGAAGCGTCGGTACCCTGCCAAACTGATCGACACCAACGGGTTAGAACTCCGGCGTGTCTGTCGTTCTGACGCCCGACCCACCACGGTCTGTCGTTTCGACAGAGCCACGGCGCGAGACTTGCTCCGTGGACGGGGTGGAGACGCACTCGAACGAGCGGGGAGGAATGGTGGAGGGACGGATTCAGGTCGGCGTCATGGGCGCCAGCGGAACGGTGGGGTCGCGACTGGTGGCCATGCTGGTGGACCACCCCTGGTTCGAACTGGTGGAGGTGTCGGCCTCGGAGCGCTCGGAAGGAGCCCGCCTGGCCGAGCGCATGGACGCCGACGCCAGCTCGCTCCCCCCCGCGCTCGGGGAGCTGGTCCTCCGGGCCACCGAGGGAGCGTGGTCGGCGCCGCTCATCTTCTCGGCGCTCCCTTCGGGCATCGCCCGTGCGGTGGAGCCGGCGCTGGCGGCCCGTGGTCACCTGGTGGTGAGCAACGCGTCGGCCTTCCGCGCCGACCCTGGCGTCCCCCTCATCATCCCCGAAGTGAACCCGGATCACCTCTCCCTGGTGGGCGAGCAGGGCCACCCCGAGGGGGGCGGCCTGGTGACGAACCCGAACTGCGTCGTGGCCGGGCTGGCCATGGCGCTGGCCCCCCTGCACCGGTCCTTCGGGCTGGAGGCGGTGGTGGCCACCACCTTCCAGGCCATCTCCGGCGCCGGACGTCCGGGGCCCTCGGCGCTGGACATCGTGGACAACATGATCCCCTGGATCGGGGGCGAGGAGGAGAAGATCGCCGCCGAACCCAGGAAGATCCTGGGAGACCCGGGCGCCCCGGCGGACTTCGCCGTGGACGCCACGGCCACCCGGGTGCCGGTGCTCCACGGGCACACCGTTTCGGTGGGGGTGCGACTCCGGGAGCCGGCCACCCCGGAGGAGGCGCGCGCCGCCTTCGAGACCTTCGGGCGGACGGCGCGACTGGGAGAGCTCCCCTCGTCGCCGGAGCGGATCCTGGCGGTCACCGATCAGCCCGACCGGCCCCAGCCCCGCCTGGACCGGGACGCCGGCGACGGACACGGGGTCACCGTGGGCCGCATCCGGAGGGGGGAGGTCATGCACCTCTCCTTCGTGGTCCTCGCCCACAACCTGGTTCGCGGCGCCGCCGGAGCGGCCCTCCTGAACGCCGAACTCTGCGCCGCACGGGGCATGGTGGCCAGCGGCACCCCCACGGCCGCTCCATGAGCGCCCCCACGGTCTACAAGTTCGGTGGGACCTCGCTGGCCGGAGCCGAGCGCCTACGCCACGTCGCCGCGCTGGTCCACTCCGGCCCCCGGCACCTCGTGGTGGTGGTGTCGGCGGCAGCCGGCGTGACCGACGCGCTGGCGGAGGCCGCCGCCACCGGGGGGGCGGTGGGGGGGCGGG
>CAKZOQ010000658.1 GCA_937136445.1 uncultured Gemmatimonadota bacterium | reverse complement strand
GCCGCCTCCGGGTTCAACTCCAGCGCCATGTCGCAGTTCTCCAGGGCGTTCTCCCACTGCTGGCTCTGGGCATACTCCTGGCAGAAGGCCGCGCGCCGGGTCTGCTCGACGTAGTTGTCGAAGGCGTCGTAGACGAACTGTGCCGCAGCCTGGTCTCCGTCGTCCCTGGGCACGGTGGTCTCGTCCACGTCGAACGACTCACCGGACGCCACGTCCCAGAACTGGGCCCGGACCGTGCGCTCCTCGTTCTCGTTCTCCGTGTACTGTGCGCAAAGCGCCACCTGGGCGTTCATTTGCGAGGCGAGCTGCCGGGTGCGGATGCAGTCCAACTCGTCCATGTCCATGTCGAAGCGGTCGAGGTCGTCTTCGATCTCGTCCTTTTCGATGGGCTGGTGGGTGGCGAGCTGGCCCATGAGCTCACGGAGCTCTTCGGCCGCGTCCTCCCCGAAGTTGTTGTCCGCATCCTCCAGCGGCTCCCAATCCGGGATCAGCACCCGGTATCGCTGATTCGTCTGGCCTTCGAGTGCGCCTGGCACCAACAACAGCGCCACGGCAATGAGTGAGATGAAGCGTCCGACCATGGTGGGTCCCCCTGGGCTGGTGCCCGAAGCAAATTGATTCACACACGACGACATCCCCGTCGGACCGGCCCCGACGGGGACTGCTGTTCCACACTCCACTAAACCGCATGCGCGCCGGAGATCCGTGGAAGCCGGATCGCCGGCGCATGTAGGACGTTACTTTATTCAACCCCGAAGGATCTCGTCAACCGAGCCTTCCAGGGGACGGGCGGCTCCTCGGGCCAACCACGCCGTGGCAGGCGGCCAGCGTAGGCGTCCATCCGGTCCGGCGCCATCCCCACCTCGTCACGATCCGGATACGCGAGGGCTCCCGACCGGGTTCCGGACACCCCCAGGACGCAGGGATCCCAGGGGTTTTGGGCCCGAGCCGTCAGCCGCTCTCCCCCGGGGCCCCGCCGGCGTCCGCCCAGCCACCGGCGCCGTACGGACCGTCCAGGGCCTCGATGGGTCGGCGGATCTCGTCGGGGACGGAGCGGGTGGCTCCGGCTTCGTAGTCGTACATCACTTGCACCGTCCGACCACTCTGGAGCTTCTCGTCCTCCTCGGACCGGACCTCGTACTCCATCTCGAAGTGCTTCCGGGCCAGACGGCTCACCCGGACCGCCACCTGGACGGTCTGGGGCCAGAGGACCCGCCGGTGCCAGCGCACCGACGCCTCGGCCAGGATGTAGTCGATCTCCTCGATGCCCACCCGGCCCACCACCTCGCGCCAGTAGGCCGCCCGGGCCTCCTCGAAGTACATGAGGGCCTCGGAATGATGGGCGTGGCCCCCGACGTCGATGTCGCGGAAGCGGACGGCGACCGGGTGGTGGAAGCGAAAGGGGGACGCGTCGTCGGGCATGGGTGACGGAGCTGGGAGAGATGTCCAGGCGAACTGGTATGGCCGCCGGGTGGGGTGGTAGCTTCCTCCATCATGGTCATTCCGGCGCTCCCGCGCAGGGGCGCAACCGCCTGCGCCTGCGGCGATTCCGAAGCCCCGTTCGGCGAGGAATGACCCACTTCCCCCACATCTGTTTCCGATGGAGTCCCCTACCCCACCCCCGTCCGACGCCGAGGGCCTCAGGGTCCTGGTGGTGGACGACAACGCCGGCGACCGCTGGTACTTTTCCGAGCTCCTTCGCTCCCGCGACTACGCCGTGCTGGCCTGCGAGGACGCGGAGACGGCGTGGGAAGTCTACCAGGCCACCCCGACGCCCCTGGCGCTGGTGGATCTCTACCTTCCGGGCATGGACGGCACGGAGCTCTGCCGACGGATCAAGGATCATCCCGACGGGCACGGCACGCTCATCCTCGGGATCACGGGAAGTTCGGACCCCGGGGCCATCGGGCGGATGCTGGATGCCGGCGCCGACGACTTCCTGACGAAGCCGGTGGACCCCGATCTCCTCGACGTCCGCCTCCACATCGCCGAAGACCGCCTCCAGGTCGAGCGACGCGAACGAGACGTCCGGAGACGGCTGGACGAGCGGACCCGGGACCTTCGGAGGCTCTTCGAGAACCTCCCCGACGTCTTTTTTTCGGTGGACCTGCAGGAACGGCGACTCGTTCAGGTCTCGTCATCGTCCCGCTCCATGCTGGGTCATGAGCCGGACGAGCTCCTGGAGAACGCCGAACTCTGGCCTCCGGCCCTTCTCGGGGGAGACGACGACGGAGCGCTCTGGGATGCCCTTGCCGCGAGCACGCCCGGGCGCCCCGAGGTCCGGGACCACCAACACCGGGACGGAGACGGGAGGGTCCGGCACCTGCGGACCCGGCTGTGGGTGGACGCCGATGGCTCCGGAGAGGCTGTCCGCCTGGACGGGGTCGTGCGGGATGTGACGCCGTTGGAGCAGGCGAATCGGAAGCTCGCTCGACGCAATCGTGAGCTCGCCTCGCTGAACCGTCTCTCCGCCGTCTCCCTGACCGATTCCTCGTCCCGGGAAGCGCTGGAGGAGATGCTGGCGGAGGTCTGCTCGGTCCTGGGAGCCTCGGCGGCGGCGGTGGAGATCGAAGACCCGGAGGGAGGCAGGGCCCGGGTCCCGCTGGCCACCTTCGGTCTCGACGGGACCGAACCGACCCGCGACGGGCGCCCCTCCCATGCGACCCTGGTGGGGCGGAGCATCGATGCCGAGAAGCCGGTGCTGGAGACGGACCCCCGGGCCCTCGCCGACGAAGGACCCGACTACGCCCGGCCGGAGGAGCACGGATTCCTCCTCAGCCTGCCCCTTCGGACCGGTGACGGCACGCTGGGGGCGCTGATCCTCCTGGGACCGGCCGACGAGGCCCCCTCCCAGGGGGATCAGGTGCTGGCGGAGCACCTGGCCCACTCCGTCGCCAGCCACGTGGAGCGGATGGAGACGGAGCGGACCCGCCGCCACAACCGGGGCCAGTACGACGCCGTGGTGGCCAAGCTATCCGACGCCAACACCGAGCTGGAGGCCTTCGCCTACTCCATCGCCCACGACATCCGGGCGCCTCTACGCACCATGCAGGGATTCGCCCACGCGCTCCTCCGCAACTACGGCGAAGAGCTGAGCGAGGACGCCCAGGACTACGTGCGGCGGATCATCGCCTCGGGCAAGCAGTCGGAGGAACTGCTGGCCGACCTGCTGAAATACAGCCGGGTCAGCTTCCAGGAGATGGTGCTGCAGCCGGTGGCGTTGTCGGGCGTGGTGGAGACGGCGCTGGAGCAGTTGCAGGCCGACATCCGGACCTCCGGTGCCCGCATCGAAGTGAAGGAACCCCTCCTGACCATCCCGGGAAGCCGGCCCCTCCTCATGCAGGTCGTGACCAACCTGGTGAGCAACGCCATCAAGTTCGTTCCGAAGGACCGCACCCCCGACATCGTCCTCCGGGCCGAAGAGCGGGGGAGCAGGGCGCGGCTCTGGGTGGAGGACAACGGGATCGGCATCCCCCAGGACCGGGTGGAGAAGATCTTCCAGGTCTTCGAGCAGCTCCACCAGGACGAGCCCCGCCCAGGTACGGGAATCGGGCTGGCCATCGTCCGCCGTGCCGTCCAGCGCATGGGTGGGACGGTGGGGGTGCAGCCGCGGAAGGGCGGTGGATCGGCCTTCTGGATCGAGGTGCCGGAGGCGAGCGACGGGCGCCGCCGGATGCGCCGGGGCTGACGGACCTCCGGGCCCAGCTCAGCGTCGTACGCGCCGGAGCCGGATGGAGCCGGAGCCGGTGTCGATCCGGATCTCGCCCTGGCCGTCCCCCAGCGTGCCCTCCATGTGATCCCGACTCGCGCTCCGGACCTGGACCGGGAAGTCGACGTCGATGCCGCCGCTCCCGGTGTCCAGTTCGATCTCGGCGCCCAGGTCCTCCGGTGCCTCCACGGTGATGCTCCCGGATCCGGTGTCCACCTCCAGTGACTCCACGTCCCCGTCCAGGCTCAGCTCCACGGAGCCGGAGCCGGTGTCGAGGTGGACGAAGCGGGCGGTCACCGACGCGAGACGGATGGACCCCGAGCCCGTGTCCACCAGCACCTCGTCGGTCCGGAGGTCCGACCCCTGCACCCCACCGGAACCGGTGTCCACCTCCAGCACCTCCCCCCGCACGCCCTCCACCTGGATGGAGCCGGAACCGGTGTCGAGGAAGACGGGGCCCGAGGCACCTCGGACCGAGATCTCGCCGGAGCCCGTGTCCACCGTCAGGCGACCGGAGGTGTTCCGGGTCCGGACCTCACCGGAGCCGGTGTCCACAAGGAGGGTCCCATCCACGCCGTCCGCCTCCACCTCGCCCACGGCCAGCCGAAGCTCGGTGTCCACCCCGGCGGGGATCTCCACCACCAGGTCCGCCCAGGCCTCGGTGCCCCGGCCGGAGCCGCGCACCGTGACGGACTCGCCGCCCTCGCCCAGGAATCCGTCGGAGGTGACCCGGGTGGTGGTCCGGGAGCGGCGACCCATGGCCGGGTAGACCAGCTCGTCGTCGGGGTAGACCACCCGAAGCGTCGCACGCCCCCGCACCTGGCCCGTCTCGATCCGGAGATCGCCACCGGCGTCTCCGCCGCGGGTGAGGCGCACCACCGTCTCGGAGCCGCTGCCTGGGACCAGCCGGACCATCCCCGCCAGGTTGTGGATGCCGACCTCGTCGCCGGAAAGGCGGATCTCCTCCTGGGCGGTCAGCGCGCCGCCCCCCCACGGAGTCAGGGTCAGAAGGAACAGGAGGGCAGCGGAGGGCGTCGCTCGGCGTAGGGTCGGGGAGGTCATGGTCGTGGGTCCTGTGTCGGAGAGGGCGTCGAAAGGAGAGGTCAGCGGATGCCGATGGAGCCGTTCACGGTGGACAGGGCCAATCGGGGACCGCCGTCGCCTAGAGTGCCCCGGGCCCGGGTGCGACTCAGCCTCCCCTGCACCGTGAAGGGCAGAGAGGTGTCGAGACCGCCGTTGACCCAGCGGGCGTCGAGGTCGGCGCCAGCGTCGTCGGGAAGGTCCAGGTCGATGGAGCCGTTTACGGTCTCGAACTCCAGGTCGTCGTCCACCCGACCCAGGACGGCGTCGATGGAGCCGTTCACCGTCCGGGCGCGGGCGTGGCCGGTGGTGCGGAGGCGGACGTCGCCGTTCACCGTGACCAGCTCCAGGTCGCTGGCGACATCCTGGGCGTGGACGTCCCCGTTCACCGTCCGCCCGGAGAACCGGACGTCGGCGGGGAGCCGGATGACGAAGTGCACCTCCACGTCGTTGTCCCGCACGTTCATCCGTCCGTCGTCACCAGGAGCGCAACGGTTGGCGCGGCGACCCGACGGGGCGGGATAGACCGCGCAGAAAGTGACCCCATCGGCATGGTCCACCCGCTCGATACGGACCTCGGCGGGGTCGCTCCGGTCGGCCTCCAGCGTCGCCGTCACCTCGGCCTCGTCCCCGTCGGCCCGCTCCACCGACACGGTCCCGTTCACTCCCTTCACCTCCAGCGTCTCGCCGGAGTCCACCGTCCCGATCCACCGGAAGTCGGCTTGTTCCGCTGGGAGGCGGCCCGCCACCAGCGCGAGAGCCACCATCACCCCGAGGACCCGCGTCATCATCTTCCTCGTCGTCGTCATCGTCCCGTCCTGTTGTGGTGCATTCATGGATGTCGTTCAGGGAAGCGTCTCCACCAGACGGATCTCGCCGTCGAACACCTCCACCTCCAGCTCCGCCCGGCCGTCTCCGATCTCGAACTCGAAGCCCCGCCCGCCCTCGAAGCGGTTCACCGTCACCGGGATGTCGGTGACGAAGTCGCCGTCGAAGGTGGCGACCCGACCGCGCACACCCGCTCCGCGGGGAATGGCGATGGTGGCGTCCCCGTCGTGGACGGAGACGCGGTAGACCGCCCCCGCCCGGAAGTCCACCTGGAGGGCGACGTCGCCGTCCAGGGTCTCGGCCTCCAGGCGGTCCACCTCGATCTCCACCAGGGTCAGGTCGCCATCGCCGCTCTGCACCTGGAGCCGGGCGCCCTGGAGGCCTCGCACCGTGACGTCGTCCGACTGGGCGGAGAGGACCAGGGAGCCCCTGGCGTCCTCTACGCGGATCTCGCCGTCGAGGGTTCGGGCCTCGATGTCGCCGCCCGTCCTCCGCAGCCCCAGGTCCCCCTCCACCACGTGGATCCGCGCCGTGCCGTCCACGTCCTCCAGGAGGACGTCCAGCTCGAGCCCGCCCAGCCGGAGATCCATGGCGCGCGGCACCCGGAGTTCCCCGCCCACCGAGCCCCGCGGCCCTCGGCGACCGGCGCGCTCCAGCGTCACCCGCCCGCCCTGCCGAGCGAGCCGCACCTCCTCGTCGGCACTGCGGAACGAGACCCGCGACTCGTCCCACCCCCGGATGGCGAGGCTGCCGGAGAGGTTCTCCACCACCAGCCGGTCGCCGGGCTCCACCGCCACCTCCTCCTGGGCCGACAGCCCCATGGGGAGTCCGACGCCGGCGAGGACGGGACCCGCCAGGGACCCGATGAGGACGCAGATGGCCGTTCGGGTCATGAACGCACCCACGACGCCGCCTCCACCGCCTCCTGGAGGAAGGTCTGTCTCCGGTCCCGGGCCCGCTCCAGATGGTCGCGGAGGAAGGGATTCGACGGATCCTGGGCCAGCGCGCTCCGTGACTCGGCAATGGCGCGATCGATGACCGCCAGGTTCTTCTCCAGGATCCGGAGGGTCCCCGGATCCAGCTCCTGTCGAGCCTCGTCCAGGAGATGGGTCAGCTCCTGGACCCGGGCCGCTCGCTGTTCTTCGACGACGAGCTCCGTCGCCGCCGGAGCCACGGCGGTGGGCGGGCCGTCGAAGCCAGGGACCGGCGCGATTGGGCCCGTGAGGGCGGGACGGGCCCACCAGGTCAGGAGTGCTCCCGTGAAGACCAGCGCCGCCGCCGCCCCGAGCCCCTGGGCCCGGGTCAGGAACAGACCCCGGCGCCGGTCGCGTCGCACCCCCTTGGTGCCAACTGGTTCCGGGTCCGCCGAAGAGGCAGGAGACGACGACGTCTCCGATGCCCCCACAGGCAGTGGGATCACCTTGGAGTCCCGCTCTGCCAGGCGGGGCTCGATGTCCGGCCAGAGGTCCCGGGCAGGGGGGACGGGGTGGAGCGCCGCCGCCTGGAGGCTCACCTGGCGCAGCTCCTCGGCCGTCCGTCGGCAGCTCGCGCACCTCTCCAGGTGGCGGTGGACCCTGCGCGCCTCCTCCGGTGGGAGGGTGCCGTCCACCACCTCGGAGAGGCGCTGCACCCAGTGGTCGTGGCTCTCGGTCATGGGCTTCCGTGCAGGTAGGAACGGAGGAGCATGCGGGCTCGGTGGAGCTGGGACTTGGAGGTGCCGATGGAGATCCCCATGGCGTCGGCGATCTCCTTGTGGGGGTACCCTTCCACGTCGTAGAGGACGAAGATCTCCCGCGCGCCGGCGGGGAGGGTACCGATGGCTCGCTCCAGGTCCACGGCCGCACCGGAGCTCCGTCGCGTCGGTGCCTCGGCCCGGGCCAGGAAGTCCTCGGAGGAGACCGCTCGGTCCTCGTGGCGCCGCAGCCGTCTCCGGGCGGTGAGGATGTGGTTCACCGCCAGCCGGTGCAGCCAGGTTCCGAAGCGAGCATCCCCCCGGAAGCTTCCCAGGCGCTCCCACGCCCGGATGAAGACCTCCTGCGTCAGATCTTCCGCCGCTGCTGAGCCCGTCATGCGGAGCGCCAGACCGTGGATGCGATCCACGTGCCGTTCGTACAATCGCCGGAAGGCCGCAGGGTCACCGGCGGTGGCTCGACGGACGTCGTCGTCTTCCGCTCGTGCGTGCTCCACGGACCTCGGGGCTGGACGTAGGGTGGGGGCGGGTCGGGCCATGTCGATTCCTTGGACAACGTGCACGCCCGTGGGGTTGGAAGCACCTGGAAGCCGG
>CAKZOQ010000657.1 GCA_937136445.1 uncultured Gemmatimonadota bacterium | reverse complement strand
GCCCTCATCGAGGCGGTCTTCACCTACCGCTCCTTCCCCTGCACCGTGCACGTCGCGGGGTCGAGCGAAGAGGCCATGGACTACCTCCTGGGCCGGTGGCCCTTCGACAACCGGCACCGGCATCCCACGCCGCACATCATCATCCTGGATCTGGGCCTCCCGGGAATGGGGGGGCTCGACTTCATGCGCTGGCTCGAGGAACGGGAGGAGGCCTGGTCGACGACCCCGGTGGTGGTCTTCACCGCGAACCAGGACCGCTCCGTCGCTGCGCAGGCCACGGCTCTGGGTGCCCGGGAGGTCAAGGTGAAGCCATCGGACTTCGGCGAACTCGTGGACACCGTGGAGCACGTCCTCCGCCGCTGGCGCCCCCCGAACGTCGCCTCCTAGCGACTCGACGGCTTCCCAGGGCCGGCCCTCACACCGCCCCGACCGCAGCACCCCCCACCCCAAGGTCCCTGCGTCCAACTACTTGCGCCGATTGGAGGGCGTATCTATACATAGCGACACCATATAGTTGGTCGCTGTATAGCTCTCCACCGGACTCGAGAACCATGGATTCGCCCCAGCCGTTCCTTCCCCTGACCCACGTCGTCTACCACGTCCTCCTCTCCCTCTCCCACGGCAAGCGCCACGGGTACGGGATCATCAAGGACGTGGCGCGGCGTACCGGCGGGCGGCTGGAGCTGGAGGCGGGGACGCTCTACGCCGCGGTGAAGCGCCTCGGCGACGACGGGCTGATCCAGGACGTCGTGGCGCCACCGGACACCGACGCCCGCCGACGCTACTACGGCCTCACCGAGCTTGGGGCCGACGTACTCCGGGCGGAATCGGAGCGACTGGAGGAGCTGGTGGAGCTGGCGAGGGATGCCCGGGTCCTGCCGTCCCACGGCGAGGCCTGAGCATGCTCCGCTGGTACCGGCGCCTCCTGGTCCTCCTTCCCAGGGACTTCCGACGTGAGTTCGGGGAGGAGATGTGCCGGGTGGTGGCGGAGCACTGGCGGGCCCGGAGGCCGGAGCTCTCGCCCCCCGATGCGGTGGGTTTCTGGCTCCGGCAGGCGTGGGCGGTGCTCGGGGCCGCCGTCACGGTGCGGATGGGTGGACGGGCCCAGGGGAGCGCGACCCTGCGCACTCTGGCGGTGCGGAACGACGACGGGAGGGGGACGGTGGAAGGCTTCTGGATGGACCTACGGCACTCGGCGCGGTCGCTCCGCAAGCGACCCCTCTTCACCCTCCTGACCGCCGGGACGCTGGCGCTGGGCATCGGCTCGTCCACCGCCCTCTTCAGCGCCGTCCACGCGGTCCTCTTCCGGGACCTCCCGTACGAGCAGCCGGACCGGGTCGTGGCCCTCTTCCACGAGAACCGGGAGACCGGGGAGCGCGGCGACGGCTTCTCCGCGGCCAACGCCCGCAGCCTCCTCGAGAGCTCGGAGCGCCTGGAGGTGGCGGCGGTGGCCGAGCCGTGGTCGTGGGACCTCGTGGTGGACGGGCGGGCCGAGGCGATGCGTGGGTGGGCCGTATCTCCGGGGTTCTTCCAGGCGGTGGGCATCGATCCCTGGCTGGGCCGGACCTTCCTCCCCGAGGAGTTCGACTACCCGGAAGATCAGGCACCCGTGGTCCTCATGAGCCACGCCACCTGGACCAGTCGGTTCGGCGCCGATCCGGGGATCGTCGGCTCGGACCTCCTCCTGGAGGGCCAGGCGGTGACGGTGGTGGGGGTGCTCCCACCCGAGTTCGCCCTCCCGGACAAGGCCGAGCTCTGGGGCCCACGGTCCTGGAAGCCCTACGACGATCCCTCGCGAGCCGCGGACTACATGACCGGCTTCGGCCGACTGGCGCCAGGGGCGTCGCTGGAGCAGGCTCGAGCCGAGGTGGACCGCCTGGCTTCCTCCCTCTCCGAGACCCATCCGGGCACGAACGCCTCGATGGGCTTCCGGCTCGTGCCCCTCCGTGAGCACCTCTTCGGGAACGTGCGCACCCCGCTCCTCGTCCTTCTCGGCGCCGTGGGATTCGTCCTGCTCATCGCCTGCGCGAATGTCGCGGGGCTCATCCTGGCCCGGGGAGCGGAGCGGCAGAGGGAGTATGCCCTCCGGGGCGCCCTCGGTGCCAGCGCAGGACGGCTCATCCGCATCGTGGCCACCGAGAGCGTCCTGTTGGCCGGCGTGGGGTGCCTCCTGGGCATCGGCATCACCTGGGCCGGTGTGCAGGCGATCCAGACGCTGGGACCGGACCACCTGCCCCGCATCGACGAGCTTTCGGTGGACGGTGCGGTACTCGCCTTCGCCGTGGCAGCCGGGGCGCTCAGCGCCATCCTCGGCGGGCTGGCTCCCTCCCTCCGCCTCTCCCGGCCGGACCTGCGGGAGATGATGAGCCAGGGCGCACGAGGCTCGTCCGGGAGCCGATCGTCGCTCCGACTGCGCAATCGGCTCGTGATCGGCGAGGTGGCCGCCGCCGTCATCCTCCTGGTGGGCGCTGGGCTCCTCCTCAAAAGCTTCACCGTCCTCCTGGACGAGGAGTTGGGGTTCGATCCCACCGATCGGCTGGCGGGCCA
>CAKZOQ010000656.1 GCA_937136445.1 uncultured Gemmatimonadota bacterium | reverse complement strand
GCTGTTGGTGTGGGCGGACTGGTGGTCCTGGCTGGTGTTGAAGTCGAAGTGCTGGTCGTCGTTTCCGAAGTACAGCCCCAGCATGTCCGAGGTGGCTCCGGGCCCCAGGAGACGGGCGTTCAGGTCCACGCGGGTGGTGGTGCCGCCGAGGGCGACGTTGAGGGTGTCCAGCGTCGCGTCCCGGCTGGCCAGCGTGCGCTGGACCGACTGGAAGAAGGCACCGCTCCCCATGCGCTGCAGGGAGACGTACTGGACCTGCGCGCCATCCCGGGCGATGACCTCGACGGCGGTGGAGCTGAAGCTCTCCTGATCGAAGTCGTCGGAGAGGACCTCGTCCACGTAGGAGACCCGGCTGGCCCGCTCGGCCACGATGAGGACGCGGCTGAAGTAGGCGGTGCCCTCTTCGCTCAACCAGCGGGTGATGCGCACCGGGTCGTTGAGGTGCACGCCCTTGGGCACGTACAGGAAGATGCCGTCGTTCCACAGGGCGGCGTTCAGGGCGGCGAACTTCCCCTCCTCGGGGGGGACGGCCTCGGTGGCGAGGTGCTCCTCGAGGAGCTCAGGGTGCTGCTCCACGGCGTCGTGCAGCGACATGAGGAGGACGCCCTTCTCCAGGAAGGTCTCTTCGATGTCGATGTGGACCACGTGACCGTCCACCACCACGATGTGGCCCGAGGCCTCCCGGTCCTCGTCCATGGCCGCGCGAAGTCCCTCCGGCCAGGCCTCGGGGTCGTCCGGCGCCGTCTCGGCCCGGGAGAGCCCGAGAGCGTCCAGGTCGAGCTTCCGTCGCAGGTCCGTGTAGCGCCACTCCTCCAGCTTGGTCGTGGGCATGGGGGTGCGTTCGTATACGTCCCATGCGTGCGCACGTCGCTTCTGGAGCCACTCGGGTTCGTCGGCCGAAAGGGCCTTCACCGCGTCGAGGTTGAGGGTGTCGGTGACGCCTTCCATCAGGCCTGCCTGGGTCAACGTGTGGGTCATGGATCTATGTCTGCGGGTGCCGAGTGTCGGGGTCGAAGCCATCCACGAGCCGCCCCGGTGTGGGGGCGCTCCCATCGGATGCAGCGGTCGGAGGGCGCGGCGAGTCGGGCGGGAAGAAGCTCCTCAGCCGACGCTGCCTTCCATCTCCAGCTCGATGAGCCGGTTGAGCTCCACCGCGTATTCCAGCGGCAGCTCCTTGGCGATGGGCTCGATGAAGCCCCTGACGATCATCGCCATGGCCTCTTCCTCGGAGATTCCTCGGCTCATCAGGTAGAAAAGCTGTTCCTCGCCGATCTTCGAGACCGAGGCTTCATGGCCGATGCTGGCGTCGTCCTCTTCGATCTCGATGTAGGGGTAGGTGTCGGTGCGCGACGTCTCGTCGATGAGGAGCGCATCGCACTCCACGTTCGAGCGGGACCAGTTGGCCCCGTCGTGCACCTTCAGCAGCCCGCGATAGGTGCTCCGGCCCGTCCCCTTGGAGATGGACTTGGAGACGATGCTCGAGGTGGTGTGGGGAGCGGCGTGGACCACCTTCCCCCCGGTGTCCTGGTGCTGTCCGTTGCCCGAGTAGGCGATGGAGAGGATCTCGCCGTGAGCGCCCTCGCCCACCAGATAGCAGGAGGGGTACTTCATGGTGAGCTTCGAGCCCAGGTTTCCGTCCAGCCATTCCATGTGCGCGCCCTCGTGCACCATCGCCCGCTGGGTGACGAGGTTGTACATGTTGTTCGACCAGTTCTGGATGGTCGTGTAGCGGAAGCGGGCGTTCTTCTTCACTACGATCTCGATGACGCCGGAGTGGAACGACTCGGTGGAGTAGACCGGGGCCGTGCAGCCTTCGATGTAGTGGGCGTTGGCGCCCTCCTCCACGATGATGAGCGTCCGCTCGAACTGCCCCATCTGCTCCTGGTTCACCCGGAAGTAGGCCTGGAGCGGAGTCTCCAACTTCACGCCCTTGGGGATGTAGACGAAGGAGCCGCCCGACCACACCGCCGAGTTCATGGCGGCGAACTTGTTGTCGTGGGTCGGGATGATGGTCCCGAAGTGCTCCCGGAAAAGCTCCGGGTGGTTCTTGAGGCCGTCCTCGATGGAGTCGAAGATGACCCCCTGATCCTCCCATTCCTTGCGCAGGGAGTGGTAGACCATCTCGGACTCGTACTGCGCCCCCACCCCGGCGAGAACCTTACGCTCCGCTTCGGGGATCCCGAGCTTCTCGAAGGTCTCCTTGATCTCCGAAGGGACGTCGTCCCAGGAGCGCTCCATGCGGTCCTGGGGACGGACGTAGAAATAGATCTCGTCGAGGGTGTCCTCGAGGGTCGACAGGTCTCCACCCCAGGTGGGCATGGGCTTGGCGTTGTATACGTCCAGCGCCTTGAGCCGGTAGTCCAGCATCCATTCCGGCTCGTCCTTGTTGGCGGAGATCTGCCGCACGACCTCCTCGGAAAGTCCCCTCTGGGACCGGAAGACCGGCTTCCCCTCGGTGACGAAGTCGTACTTGTACTCGTCGAGCTCCAGATCCTGGATGACGTCGTTCTGTGGCATGACTGCTCCTTACGCTTCCGTGGCGGTCTCGTGCTTCTGATAGCCTTCGTCTTCGAGCTCGTGGGCCACCTCGGGGCCGCCGGAGCGGACGATCTGTCCATCCACCATGACGTGGACGTGGTCCGGCTTGATGTAGTCGAGGAGGCGCTGGTAGTGGGTGATGAGGAGGACGGTCATGTCCTCGTTCTCCCCCACCAGCTTGTTCACCCCGTTGGCCACCACCTTCAGCGCGTCGATGTCCAGGCCCGAGTCCGTCTCGTCCATGAGGGCGAGGGTGGGCTGGAGAACCGCCATCTGCAGGATCTCGTTGCGCTTCTTCTCTCCGCCGCTGAAGCCGTCGTTCACCGGGCGCTCGGCGAAGGAGATGTCCATCTCCAGGAGCTCCATGCGCTGCATGAGCTCGTCCTGGAAGTCGAAGAGGTCCAGCTCCTCGTCCTCCGGAAGGCGGGCCTGCATGGCCGTACGGAGGAAGTTGGCGATGGAGACGCCGGGGATCTCCACCGGATACTGGAAGGCGAGAAAGACGCCGTCGCGGGCGCGCTCGTCCGTTTCCAACTCCAGCAGATCGTCGCCGAGGTAGGTCACGGAGCCCTCGGTGACCTCATACCCGGGGTGGCCGGCGAGCACCTTGGCCAGCGTGCTCTTTCCGGAGCCGTTGGGGCCCATGATGGCGTGGATCTCGCCCCGATGGAGCTCCAGGTCGACGCCCTTCAGGATCTGCAGGTCTTCGTCGGCGACCTTGGCGTGGAGGCCGCGGATCTTCAGAATGGATTCGCTCATGGATCTCCGAGCGTGCGCTCGATGTAGGCGTTCGTAAGCTTATTAATAATGATTCCGCTTTTCACTGGACAAAAGTTAGACGAGCCAGCGAAAGGGGTCAAGGTCGGTCCAGGAGTGGCGATCGTCCCCGAGTGACGGGGCTTCCCAGGCTGTCATCAACCACAACACCGCATGGATTCTGATACCTCTTCCGACCCAGGGCGACTCGGTACACCGACTCCTGGGCTTGGGTCCCTCGGCCGCCGTCC
>CAKZOQ010000655.1 GCA_937136445.1 uncultured Gemmatimonadota bacterium | reverse complement strand
GCCCTGGACCTGTACGAGACCCGCCTCCGGGAGGGGACCCGCCACGAGCTCCTGGGCCCGGGATCGCACCACGCCGGCACCATCCGTGGCGGCACCGCCGAGTCCGTCTACCCCGACCGCTGCACCCTCCTCCTGGAGCGACGCACCCTCCCCGGAGAGACCCCCGCAGCCGTCCTGGCCGAATTCCAGGAGGTGCTCGACGAGGTGAAGGAGGGGCATCCGGAGATGGACGCGGAGCTGCGGGTCACCCTGGACCGGCCCGGGACCGAAGTGGCGACCTCCTCCCGGGTGGTGGAGGGCCTTCTGGCCGCCGCCGACCGCCAGGGGGTGACGACTGGCGTGGAAGGGATGAGCGCCTGGGTGGACGCGGCCTTCCTCAACGAGTCCGGCATCCCCGCCGTCTGCTTCGGACCCGGCGACATCGCCCAGGCCCACTCCGCCGTGGAGTGGTGCCCCGTCGACGAGATCCGCGCCTGCGCCCGGGTACTGGAGGAGCTGGCCCGGGGCTGGTCCCGGTCCTCCCCGACGGGCTAGTCTCCGCCCCGGTGGGTCTCGATGATGATGGCGCCGCCGTCGAAGCCCGTACCGTAGCGTGTGGTGGCGTCGGAGGCGGACATGTACCGCATCTGCCGGACGTCGGCGACGCGAATGCTCCGGAGGACGCTCATGGAGGCGCTCCGCTGAGGCGTCCCGTTGAGGACCGGTACGGGGCTCCGTCCCAGGGGCTGCCGGAGCCACCGGGGTCGGAGGCGCTCGATGGCCTGGAGGGCGTCCAGCTCCGGGAGCTCGGCCAGTTCGGACTCGGTGATGAGGTTCCGCCCCCCGCTCTGGCTGCCCTCGTTCGTGCCGGTGGTGCCGCACGCGGTGAGGAGCGCGAGGAGGAGCGTCAGGGCGAAGGGGGGGAAACGGCGGGCGGGAAGCATCGGTCCTCCGGGATCGTGCCGTGGCGGGCTCGGGAACGGTAGAGACGGCACCGCCAAGATGGGGGAAGGGCCGGACCGGGCGCCACCGGGGGTCGTGGGGCTGGCTCGACCGTGCCATCTTTCGGCGCAGGGTGGGATGCGGCCAGCCGAAGGAGGAAGCCATGTCGGACGAGAGTGGAAAGCCCCTGCCGGAGGCGGCGCTGGGCGCCCGTCGAGAGGTGACCATCGAGGCGCTCATGGAGCACTTCGCCAACGACGACATCGTGGTGGAGGAGTTCGAGCGTCGGGTGGAGGCGGCCCACAAGGCCACCGACGCCGACGAGCTCCGGGCCCTCCTCACCGACCTTCCCGGTGCGGACCTCCCAGCGGCGCTCTCCGACGGTGGCGAGCTCCCCTCCCACCGGTCGCGGCCCCGGGTCACCGCCGGCGCCCACGAGAAGGAGCAGGAGTACATCATCGCCGTCATGGGCGGCTCGGGCCGGTCGGGTCGGTGGACCCCGGCGCGGGTGAACTGGGTGGTGGGCGTCATGGGCGGCTCCGAGCTGGATCTTCGGGAGGCCCACCTGCCCTCCGGCGTCACCGAGATCCGCGCCTTCCTCCTCATGGGAGGACTGGAGATCATCGTGCCCCCCGGGGTACGTGTGGAGAGCAACGGCTTCGCCTTCATGGGCGGCTTCGACCACTCCGACGAGGAGAGCGCCGGGCCCCCCGACCCCGACTTCGACGCGCCGGTCATCCGCATCACCGGAGCCGTCGTCATGGGGGGCGTCGACGTCACCTTCCGATACCCTGGCGAGTCCGGCCGCGAGGCCCGGCGCCGCCGCCGTCTCGAGCGAAAAGAGCGCCGCCGCCTGGAGCGCGGTCGCTAGTCGCCCCCCTCCCCCGTACCACCCCGAGGACCCCATGGCCAAGGCTACCTGGAACGGAGCGGTGCTCGCCGAGAGCGCCCAGACCGAGCTCGTCGAGGGCAACCATTACTTCCCCCGCGACGCCCTGAACTGGCAGTACTTCGAGGAGAGCGACCACCACACCACCTGTCCCTGGAAGGGGCGGGCGTCGTACTACGACGTGGTGGTGGACGGAGCGACCAACGAGAACGCCGCCTGGTACTACCCGGATCCCAAGGAGGGCGCGGAGAAGGTGGCGGGCCGGGTGGCCTTCTGGCACGGTGTGGAGGTCGTCGCCGGATGATGGTGGGCCCATGCCGGAGGACGCGGTGAAGGTCGCCATGAGCTCGGTCTCCATCGACCTGGGGGCCGGTCGCCGGGGCGTGGACATGGGACCGTCGGCGCTGCGCATCGCCGGGCTCACCGGGGTGGTGGAGGATCTGGGGCACACCGTGGAGGAGATGGGCACCGTGACGGCCGGGGGCTTCGAGACCACCCGGACGGGCCCCAGCGCCCTCCGGTTCCTGGACGAGATCTGCCAGGTGGCCAAGGCTGCCGGCGAACAGGTCACCGAGGGTCTGGAACGTGGGTGTTTCCCCCTGATCCTGGGGGGGGACCACTCCCTTTCCATCGGGACCGTGTCCGCCGTGGCCCGTCACCACCGGGCGCGGGGCGACTCCATCGGCGTCATCTGGGTGGACGCCCACGCCGACATGAACCGCCCGGAGACCACCCCCTCGGGCAACATCCACGGGATGAGCCTGGCGGTGCTCATGGGCTACGGTCACGAGCGGCTCGTCGAGCTGGCCGGCGACGAGCCCGCGCTGCGGCCGGAGAACGTCAGCGTCCTGGGGGCCCGAGCGCTGGACGACGGGGAGCGGACCCTCATCCGGGAGCTGGGCGTCCGGGTCTTCACCATGTCGGAGATCGACGAGCGAGGCGTCGGGCCGTGCATGGACGAAGCGCTGGAACGGGCCAACGAGGGGACGGCGGGCTTCCACCTCTCCTACGACCTGGATTCGCTCGATCCCCAGGAGGCTCCAGGTGTCGGGACGCCGGTGCAGGGCGGACTCACCTACCGGGAGGGCCACCTGGTCTGCGAGAAGGCCGCCGCCTCCGGCCGGCTCCTCTCCATGGAGATGGTGGAGCTGAACCCGGTGTTGGACGACCGGAACAAGACGGCGCAGATGGCCGTGGGGCTGCTGGCGTCGGGGCTGGGGCGCACCATCCTCTGAGGCCGCGCCTCGCCCCCGCCATCCACCGACGGCCGACGAGGGGAAACGCCGTCGCAAGGGCCGGGTAGCGATCCTCCGGCCCGTACGCCCCCACCTCCCCACCACCCCACCCCTCCATGGCTTCCCACGGCGCCCGCAACGGCATCGCGCACTTCTTTCTCAACGCCGCCCGCATCGTCTTCGGGCTCATGTTCATGCAGCACGGCGCCCAGAAGCTCTTCGCCGTACTCGGCCGGGAGGAGGCGGTGGCGTTCATGACCCAGCTCTGGTTCGCCGGGATCCTGGAGTTCTGGGGCGGGCTCCTCATCGTGGTGGGGCTCTTCACCCGCCCGGTGGCCTTCGTCCTGGCCGGCCTCATGGCGGTGGCCTACTTCCAGGCGCACCTCCCCCGGGACCTCTTCCCCATCGCCAACGGCGGGGAGCTCGCGGTCCTCTTCTGCTTCTTCTGGTTGTTCCTGGCGGCCAATGGCGGCGGCGCCTTCAGCATCGATGGCCTGCTGCGGGCCCGGAGGCGGAACCGGACGGCCTGAGTCGGGCTCCCCGGCCCCAAGCCCCCGACCCCGGTGAACGCCCTCCTCTCCTACTCCATCCCGGTGCCCAGCGTCCGGTCGAGGTAGGCCTTCAGGCGCTGCCAGGCGTCCAGGGCAGGCTCGTTCCGGGTCTCCGGATCCTGATCGGCGTGGAGCCAGAAGCCGTGGTTCACCGCGTCGTAGACGTGGACGTCGTTCTCGATGCCGGCGGCGTCCAGCGCCTGGACGAACTGCTCCACCTGCTCCGGCGGGATGCCGCTGTCGAGTTCAGCGAAGGTCCCGTAGACCTCGTGGCTCATGTTCTCCAGGACGGCCGGGTCGGTGACGAGCTGGCCGTAGAAGATGGCCGTGGCGTCGTGGTCGGCCCCGTCCAGCCCGAAGGAGAGGGCGATGCCGCCGCCGAAGCACCAGCCCATGGTCCCGACGCGTCCGGTGACGTCGTCGCGGCCCTGCAGATAGGAGAGGGCGGTGTTCATGTTCTCCAGCATGGCCGCCTGATCGGCCTGCACCTCCCGGACCAGGGCCATGTTCTCCTCCTGGTTGGAGCCGGTGCGGCCCCCGTAGAGGTCCACGGCGAGGGTCACATAGCCCTCGGCGGCCAGGTCGTCGGCCATCCGGCGCACCCGATCCACCAGCCCGTTCCATTCGTGGACGATGAGGAGCCCCGGAAAGGGACCTTCACCCTCGGGGACGGCCAGGTAGCCGGTGGTCTCCGTGTCGCCGGGCATGTACTGGAGGTCCTGCCCCTGCAGCTCGCCGCCCTCGCCCACCAGGGTCGGTGGGAGCTGGTCGTCAGCGGTGGGCCGGACGGGAACGGTGGCCTCGGCGGTCATGGACGGGGCCTCGGCGTCCGCGTCGGTGTCGGCCTCGGGGGTGCTGCAGGCCCCGGCCAGGAGCCCCAGGGCGAGGGCCACGGTGAGACGGCGGGCGGGCAGGGATCTGATCATGGGGTGACTCCAGGGCGTGGGAAGAACCGGACGGGGCGCGGGCCCCGATACCTTCGAAGGGAACCACGGGTCCGCCGGCGTCGGCCGTCGACTAGCCACCGAGGATGCGCTCCAGCTCGGCCCGCGCTTCGGCGAAATGGGCCTCCAGTCGAGGGATGTCCGCTCCACCATAGCCTGCCCGGAGGCGGGCGGTGGCCCCCTCCACGGCGTCCAGCAGGTCGGCAGCGGCGGCCCGGCGAGCGGTGGGCTCGGTGCTCCCCACCGTCCCGATCCAGATGGGCGAGGTGTGGCCGAAGGCGTAGGAGTCCATGGCGGGCCAACCGGTGATTGCCGGTCCGGTGACCCGGGCGGCGACCCAGCCCCCCTCCGGCAGGTCCAGCTCTCCGGAGATTTCCCACACAGGACGGCCAGGCGCGAGGTCCTCCTCCCGCACGACCTCGCCGTTCACCAGGATGGCCACCCGGTCCACCGGCACCGCCGAGCGCACGGTGAGCTGGAAGGGCACGCTTTCGCCGGTCGGGACGGTCCCGCCGGGTCGGGCCCCCTCCACCTGGAGATCCAGGATGGGTCCGTTGGTGACGAAGCTCCGCCCGGCGGCGAGGCCGTCCAGGTAGCTCTCGAAGTCCCGGGCTTCTCCCGTATGGACGTACACCCGGGTAGTGCCCACCGCCATCGTCCGGAAGAAGTCCGTCATGACGTCGGTGCCGGCGGTGGGAGCCACCGGCCGGCCCAGGTTGAGCATCCGATACCAGGCGTCGGCCGTGCCGAGCTCGTCGCTCCAGAGGCAGGCCACCTCGATGGCGTCGAGATCCCCCAGGACGCCGTCGGCGGCCATCTCGGTGGGGAGTCCGGGGGCGCCGGGGGTGCCGAAGGGATCCTGGCCCGACACCGGGTGCACGTAGGTGGTGAGGCCGCCCTGGGCCCGGGCGAAGGCGGTGGCCTCGGCGTTGGGTCGATCGTCCTGACCGTATATGCCGTAGCCCGGCCCCCAGACCCAGGGCCAGAAGAGGTCGTCGGTGCCCAGGACGCCCATGTGGCCCAGGAAGTGGGAGCGGACCTCCTGCCCGAACCGGAGCAGGGGCAGACCCCCGCCGTTGTCCCAGCCCCAGAAGCCCTGCTCTCCGAACCGGTTGTGGAGATTCGCCACCACCGGGGTGGCCACCTCCAGACCCTCCCCGGCCACGAGGGCCTCCATGTCCTCCGGGTCCAGCCGGTAGGGCCCGCCGTAGTTCAGGTGGAAGTGGTGGTCCCCGCCGAGCCATCCCTCCGCCGTCGGATCCCACACGGGCTCCAGCGTCAGGGCGACCTCGCTCGTGCTCCCCGCCGAGGCGGTGGTGGTGGCGTGGGCCACCGGGGTGGTGATGCCCTGGACCGCCTCCACCCGCACCTCGCCCGCGGGGACCTCCAGCTCCAGGAGGCCGTCGCTGTAGAAGAAGACCGCTCCGTTCTGGCCGTCGAACCAGGCCTGCCCGTCCGCGGGCACCAGGGGATGGCCCTGCCCGTCCGTCACGCGCAGTCGGGCGGGGGCCGCGGCGTCGGAGCGCACGGTGTGGATGCGGAGCCGGGCGGTGGGCCGCTCCGTCGCCCAGGCCCGGACCGGGACCTCCACCTCCGCTCCGCCGGCCGCTGCCACCCGAAAGAGCCGCATCCGTTCGTCGTGCCCGGCCTCGCTGAACCAGATGGTGGCTCCGTCCCCGCTCCAGGCCGGGGCCAGCGGGAGCCGGTCTCCTTCGGCGCCCAGGAGGAGGATGGGATCTCCGGGACGCTCCAAGGCCTGGAGGCGGAGCTCCCATCCGTCGCCCTGCGCGTCGGGGACCTGATAGGTGACCCGGGTCCCGTCGGGGGAGAGGGCGGGCCGGAGCTGGGAGAGGATGGCGCCCTCCACCAGGCGCTCCTCGTCGCCGGTCTCCAGATCCCGCACCACGACCCGGTCCGGTCCGCCGCGCTTGGCCAGGTACAGGACCCGGCGGCCGTCGGGGTGGGGCTGGGGACGGAGCTCGATTCCCCCGGCGTCGGTGACCTGCTCGGCCTCGCCGCCGCCCGCCGGCGCCCGCCAGAGGTCCAGCGTACCCGCCTGGGCGGAGGCGTACCAGAGCGAGCCGTCGGGCCCGTAGGCCGGGTCCAGGTCCAGCGCGGGAGTCTCCACTACTGGCCGAACCTCGCCGCTGGCCAGCTCGAGTTCCCAGATGTCGGTGTCCCGGCTGTCGTCTCGGACGAAGGCGAGGCGGGTGCCGTCCGGGGACCAGGCGGGTCGACTGTCCACGTCGGCGCCGTCCGTGAGCTGGGTGGCCATGCCGGTGGCGGGGTCCAGCATCCAGAGCCAGCCCCGAGCCGCCACCACCACCCCCGTGCCGTCGGGAGACGGGGCGGCGTCCAGGGGTCCGGCGGCCATGGTGGGGAGCTCGTAGCCCTCCAGGTAGACCTGATGCCCGTAGCCCTCCACCGGCGGGTAGCGGTTGGTCCATTGGCCTTCGCCGGGGACGGGGAGGAGGAGGGCTGCGGCGAGGACCGCGGAAAGGACGGCTCGAAGGCGCATGATGGGGTCCGGAGAGAGGTCGATGCGTCAGGGCAAGATGGACCGAGGCCCGGACGACCGCGAGGGTCGCCCAGGCCCGGGTTCACCGAGGGTGCGCCGGCGAGCTTGGCGGCTTGATGGCGCTCCCCCCCCCGCCCGTTACCGCGGGTTCGTCAGCTCGTCTGCTCCACCAGGGGTACCGGGAAGCAGGTGCCGTCCTCGTA
>CAKZOQ010000654.1 GCA_937136445.1 uncultured Gemmatimonadota bacterium | reverse complement strand
CGCGGGTGCGGGCGGTGCTACGCCGGACGGGCGTGCAGCTCGGGGATAGCTGAGGCCGGGGCCGGATGGGTCTTTAGCCTGCGGTGACGTGCTCTTGGTTCCGCCGCGCCTGAGACCGTCGTCGCAGGGTGAAGAGCTGGGCGAGGTACGAGCTGGCGCCGGTGGCGGAGACCCAGGTGAGGATGATCCCTCCCAGGAAGACCAGGAGTCGATAGAGTTCGCTTCCCGCCTTCCCGGCATGCAGCGGATACATGGCGTAGAGGGCCTTCTGGCCGGCCGGCTGCGCACAGGCGTCCACAGAGCCCAGGATCCCTCCGTCGGTGTCCAGATAGACGTAGCTGCGGCCGTTGGGATGGAGCTCGCAGGGGCGTTTCAGACGCAGTCCATGGACGGGTCGCTCCACCGTCGGCGGGTAGTAGAAGACCGGGCGAGCGTCCGGTACGGCCTGAAAGCCTCGCTCCAGCAGGGCGGCGTCGGCCGGAACGGGATCGTCCCGGCCGGTGCCGTCGGAGGTCGCCGTCCGCACGGCGGCGAGGATCGCGTCCTCCTGGAGCGCTTCGGGAATGGGGTCGTCGCCCGGCAGGAGGCCGTTCAGCAGCGTGCCTGCAGCCCCGTAGAAGACGATGCCGCTGGCCGTCACCAGGAGGATGAGGAGGAGTGGCGCCGAAACGAGCCCCAGGTCCCGGTGGGCGGCCACCAGAGCGGCCCGGGTCGTCCCACCCCCGACCAGGTTGCGCAGCCGGAAGCGCCGCCGGGCAGGCCACCAGAGGTACACCCCGCTGAGGACCAACAGGGCTCCGAGCAGCCCCAGGACGCCGCCGATCCTCTCCCCGGTCTCCCCCGCCATCAGGTGGGCGTGGAGGTCGAAGAGGAACCCCATGGCCCGCTCGCCGGTGCGCCACCGGTCGATGATCCGGCCGTCGTCCATCGAGAGGAAGGCCTCACCCTCGGCGAGGTAGAGGTGGTAGGCCCCCACCCCGGGTTCCGGGAACTTCACCGACCGAAGCTCCGGCCCGAAGGTCTCCACTGCGGCCTGGATCCCGGCCGCGTGGTCCACGGGCCGCAGATCCGATCCAGACACCCGCAGCTCCGGATAGACGAGCCGCCAGTAAGCCTCCTTGTAGGTCAGGGCCGAGCCGGTAACCCCCAGCACCACCAGGAGCAGGCAGAGGACCAGCCCTACCCACAGGTGGGCGAGTCGGAGGGCCGTGCGCAGGGATGCCCTCAGAAGGAGGCCCCGACCCGGAGGGTGAGGGTGCGGCCGCGGCCGGAGAAGTACCGGTCGGCGCGGGTGGTGCCCGCCTGCCCGTAGTAGGTGATGTACTGCTCGTCGAAGACGTTGGCGACGGAGAGGGTCAGGCTGGTGGCGCCGAAGCGCGCCGTGCCGGAGACGTCGGTGGTCGTGTATCCCTCGAAGGTGGCGCTGGTGGCTCCGGTAGCGTCCTCCACCGTCGTGTCAAAGTAGTGGAAGGTCTGTACGCGGCCGGAGAAGCGCCCGCCGGGATTT
>CAKZOQ010000653.1 GCA_937136445.1 uncultured Gemmatimonadota bacterium | reverse complement strand
CGGCGCCGTCACGGGGTCGGCTCGTGCGGCGTGGACCCCTGCTCCTCCGGGCCCATCCCGAGCTTCCGCTGGAGACGTCTCAGCACGTGGTGTCGTCCGGTGAACAGACGGAGCCATGCGGCAGGTCGTAGGGCACCTCGGAGGATCTTGCGGGCCCACGACTGCCATGTGGCGAAGAGCCGCGTGGGGTCCACGAGGGCGATCCCGACGACCCGAGGCTCCAGGCAGGCGATCTGGAAGGCCGCGTCGGCTCCGGAGCACAGTCCGAAGACGACGAAGCGGCTGGCCACCTCCTGTCGCTGCAGGAGGTCCATTGCGGCGTGAATGCCCTGTCGGCCCTCCTCGGCCAGAGAGAGACCCGTGCCCAGCATCCCGCTGTCCCCCACGCCCGGGAGGTCCATGCGCAGCGAGGTCACCCCTCGGTCCGCCAGATGACGTGCGAGCCGGACGTGGATGCGGTTGGGGCCCACCCGGTGGAGGATGCCCGCGTTGAGGAAGATGACGGCCAGGTCGCCCTGCTGCACCTCGTCAGGCCGGGTGAGAATCCCGACGAGGCTTCCCCCCTGGCCGAAGTTCAGGGCGGTCTCCTTCATGCGACCCATTCTGCGATGGTGCGGACGGCGTCCACGGGAACCTGGCCGGTCCAGATGGACTCGTCCTCGACCCACGGGGAGGGCTGCTCCATGGTCACCCGTTCGAGTCGCGGTGCCTCGGGCAGGATGCCGGACCCGGAGGACTCCTCGCCTGCGGTGAGGAGAAGCAGGACCTCCCGCGTCGTGAGGCCCTCGAAGGTCTCCGGGCCGACGCCGGCGATTTGGTCCACGAAGGTCCGGGTCACCAGGGAGCGGCCGAATTCCACCAGCCCGTCGTCCCCGGCGGTTCCCGAGCCCAGCCCTGCGACCCACGCGTCGCCGTCGACGATGGGGTCCCAGAGGACGAGTCGGGTCGAGGCATCCGCCACCGCGCCGGCTCCGGCTGCGACGGCTGCGCCCAATCGGAGCCCGACGATGCTGACCTGCTCCCGTCCGCTCGCCGCCCGGAGTTCGTCGACGGCCCGATCCACATCCTCCCGCCATCGGTGGAGGTCGGCATCGGTGGAGTCGCCCCAGGAGTCCCCCGTACCCGAGTAGTCGAAACGCAGGACGTGGCACCCTCGCCCCGCCAGGCGCTTCGAGAGCACGACCAGTGCGCGGTGGGCGTACTCGTACTCGCCTCCCCAGGACGGGCAGATGAGGACGGCATCGGAGACCGGAGGTCGGGGCAGGTGGTGATAGCCGAAGAGCTGCCGGTCCGAAGGGCCGAAGTAAAAGGCGCTCATCCGTCTCGGGAGGAGGGCATGGAGCTCGCGATTTCTTCCAGGGAGCGGAAGAAGAAGGTCCGGGGATCGATGCGGTGGCCCACCCGTTCCTCGACCCGCGCCACCGCCTCCATGGCGAGCAGGGAATGGCCTCCCAGTTCGAAGAAGTTGTCCTCGCGCCCCACCTGGGTGACGCCGAGGAGCTCCTTCCACACTTCGGCGATGATCCGCTCTCCCGGGCTGTCGGGCGCTTCGAAGGCGCCGGCTTCCCGGACCCGATCCCCGGGCTCGGGGAGCTGCTTCCGGTCGACCTTGCCGTTCGGTGTCAGCGGGAAGGTGTCCATGGGGACGAAGGCAGCCGGCACCATGTAGGGCGGCAGGCGGTCGGCCACCCAGCGCCGCAGCTGCCCGGGCGAAGGCGCGTCGAGGGTCAGCGTCAGGTAGGCCACGAGTCGGTCCTCCCGGGCGACCACCACCACGTCCCGGACACCAGCGTGGGACCGGAGCGTAGCCTCGACCTCGCCCAGTTCGATCCGGAAGCCGCGCACCTTGACCTGGTGGTCCAGGCGCCCGAGGTGCTCCAGGTGGCCGTCGGACATCCAACGGACCAGGTCTCCGGTGCGGTACATCCGTTCGCCGTCGCGGAAGGGACTCTCCATGAAGCGCTCCGCGGTGAGGTCGGGACGCTTCAGGTAGCCGTTGGCCACCCCGTTGCCCGCGATCCACAGCTCTCCCGGCACGCCCACCGGGAGGAGGTTCTTCTCCTCGTCCAGCACGTACACCCGGGTGTTGTCGATGGGTCGGCCGATGAGGATGGGCTCTTCGGGCAAGATCCGCTGGACGGTGGACCAGACGGTGGTCTCGGTGGGACCGTACATGTTCCAGACTTCTCCCACCCGGGCAAGGAGATCTGCGGCCAGGGAGGCGGGAAGGGCCTCTCCGCCGGTGAGCACCTTCAGGTCGGTGTTGCCTTCCCACCCGGAGCTCACCAGCAGCTTCCACGTGGCCGGTGTCGCCTGCATCACCGTGATCTCCTCGTGGTCGATCCGTTCCGCGAGCCGATGGCCGTCCTGGACGTCGTCTCCGTCGGCCAGGACGATCCGGGCCCCCACCAACACGGGCAGGTAGAGCTCCAGGACGGAGATGTCGAACGAGATCGTGGTGACGGCCAGGAGGCGGTCGTCCTCGTCGAGGCCGGGCTCTCGGGCCATGGCGTGCAGGAAGTTGCCAACGGCGCGGTGGGGGACTTCCACTCCCTTCGGCGTGCCCGTGGAGCCGGAGGTGTAGATGACGTAGGCGGCCGATTCCGGAGCGACCGGAAGGAAGTCGACAGGACCCGGGAGCGAGTCGTCCTCCAGGTCGAGCACGGGCAGGTCGACGTCGAAGCGCTCGTGGAGTCCCCGGTGCGTGACGACCGCGACGGCGCCCGAATGCTCGAGCATGTAGCGGACTCTGGCCTCCGGGTAGGCAGGGTCGAGAGGGACGTAGGTTGCCCCGGCCCCCATGATCCCCACCAGTCCGGCGAGCATCTCACGACTCCTCTCCACCAGGATTCCGACCCGATCTCCGGGTCCGATCCCCAGGTCTCCGAGCGCGGCGGAAACCCTCCCGGCGGCGTCGCGCAGCTCCGCCCACGACCACGAGCCGTCCTTCGACACGACGGCCTGCCCCTCGGGCGATCGCTCCGCCGTCGCCGCGAGCATCTGCGGGACGTCCGCGGGTTCGGGATGCTCCTGCTCCGTCCGGTTCCACCGGTCGAGGAGTCGGTCCCGGTCCCTCTTCGGAACCGTCTGGAGCTCGGATAGACGAAGATTCGGGTCCGCGATGGCCCGCACCAGGATCTCGAGGTAGTGCTCCAGGAGGCGCTCCGCCGTCTCCCGGGCGAAGAGGGCGCTGTTGAAGGAGAGCGTGACGTCGGACTGGAGCGCGTTGAGTCCGATGTTCATGCCCAGGTCGAACTGCGCGGCGTGGCGTGGGACCGGGATGGCACGACGGCGGATTCCTTCGATCTCGCTTCCGGTGACCTGGACGTTGGCCACGTTGAAGAGCACCTGGAAGACCGGAGGCCGGCTGGTGTCCCGATCCGGCTTCAGCTCCTTCACGAGGAGCTCGAAGGGCAGGTCCTGGTGGGCATACGCCCCGAGCGCCGTCTCCCGCACGCGCTGGAGGAGTTCGCCGAAGGTGGGGTCCCCGGACAGATCGTTGCGGTGCACGAGGGTGTTCACGAAGGAACCGATCAGTGCCTCGCACTCGACGCGGGTCCGGTTCGCGATGGGCACACCCACGGTCACGTCGTCCTGCCGGGCATGCGTCGCGAGCAGCACGTTGAAGGCCGCCAGGTAGGCCATGAAGGGGGTGGCGCGGGACTCGCTCGTGAGTGCATGGACCCGTTCTGGGATGCCCGTGGGCAGCTCGGCGCGAACGACTCCACCTTCGAAGGTGAAGAACTGCGGTCGGGCGAAGTCCGTCGGGAGGTCGAGGGTCCGATTCCCCTCGAGTTCACCCAGCCAGTAGGTGAGCTGCTCCTCCAGCGGCTTGCCCTGCAGCCAGTCGCGCTGCCAGACGGCGTAGTCTGGATACCCGACGTCGAGCTCCGGAAGCGAGGGCGACTCGGGGTCGTTGTAGGCGGCGGCGACCTCTCGTCCGAAGACCGCCATGGACCACATGTCCGAGACGATGTGGTGCATGCCGAGGGCGAACAAGTGGCGGTCCTCACCGAGTCGGAGGACGACCGGGCGGACCAGCGGGCCCGCCTCGAGGTCGTACGGCTCCTCGAGGAGTTCGCGGGACCTGTTCCGGCCCGCCTCGAGTCGGTCGTCCTCCGCCAGGTGGCCGAGGTCCTCGACGATCAGGGTGTGGGTGGGTTCGGGATCCACTGCCTGGAAGGGACGCCCCGCCTCGGTGAGGATGCGCGTCCGAAGCCCGGCCTGGCGCTCGGCCACCGCGTAGATGGCCGCTCGGAGCCGCGCCACGTCCAGGTTGCCCTCGAGCAGCACCGAGGCGCTCATGTTGTAGGCGACGTTCTCGGGCGAGGTGACCTGGAGGAACCAGATCCGCTCCTGCGAGAAGGAGAGCGGAGGTCGCTCCGGCGCGCAGGGCACGAGGGGTGGGATCTCCATCTCGGAGCCGCCCCCGGAGCGCACCCGGTCCGCGACCTGCGCGATGGTGGGCCCGTCGAAGAAGTCGCGCAGGGAGATCTCGGCGTCGAAGACGTCACGCACCCGGGCGACCACCCGGGTGGCCGCGAGGGAGTGGCCTCCGAGTTCGAAGAAGTCCTCGTGAACCCCGATGCCCTGCGTTTCGAGGACGTCCGCCCATACCTCCGCGATGGCTTCTTCCTCGGCGTTCCGGGGCGGGGTGGTGGCGTCGAGGGATCGTGTCGTGGCGATGGTGCCGCTGGTGGCCGTTGCGGGCAGGGCGGCTCGATCGACTTTCTGCGATCCCGTCCGGGGAAGCGAGGCCACGGTGATCCAGCGTCCGGGGATCATCCACGTCGGTAGCCGTTGGCCGCACCACGCGGCGAGCTCTGTCGGATCGACGTCAGCGCCGGGTACCGGCACCAGGCAAGCCACCAGTTGGCGGAGGCCGTCCCGGTCCTCCGGGGCGTGTACTCCCGCCTCGAGCACGTCGGCGTGCTCCGTCAGGACCCTCTCCACCTCTCCGGGTTCGATCCGATGCCCGCGGACCTTCATCTGGTCGTCGATCCTGTGCAGGAAGACCAGCGCGCCATCGGGTCGGCGACGCATCACGTCGCCGGTACGATACAGCCGACCGCCGGGTCGCTCCGGGTCGGGTACGAAGAGCTCCCGAGTGGCCTCGGGTCTCTCGTGATAGCCCGGCGTGGTGAAGTCGCTCCGGATCGCCAGGGTTCCGCGAACCGGGTCCGGGTCGCCGGCCTCGTCGAGTAGCACCACCTCCACGTCGTCGACCGGATAGCCGATCGGGACCTCTGCCGTCCGGTGATGGAGCGTCCGGTCCACCCGGCCTCCGAGCGCGAAGCTGTGCTCCGCCGACCCGTAGAGGTCCAGAAGCCAGGCGTTCTCCGGGAAGGTCGCATCGAATCGAGCCACGTCG
>CAKZOQ010000652.1 GCA_937136445.1 uncultured Gemmatimonadota bacterium | reverse complement strand
TGATGATGGCCCGGATCTCGTCGTTGGAGAGGATCTTGTCGATGCGCGCCCGCTCGACGTTCAGGATCTTCCCCTTCAGAGGCAGGATGGCCTGGTACGAACGGTCGCGGCCCTGCTTGGCCGAGCCGCCGGCAGAGTCACCCTCCACCAGGTAGAGCTCACAGAGCGAGGGATCGGAGATGGAGCAGTCGGCGAGCTTGCCGGGGAGGACCCCGCCTTCCAGCGCGCTCTTTTTCCGCGCCAGATCCCGGGCCTTTCGAGCCGCCTCTCTCGCCCGCGCCGCCTGGAGGGACTTTTCGATGATGGTCTTGGCGGCTTTGGGGTTCTCGTCCAGGAACATCCGCAGGTGCTCGTTGACCGCCGTCTCCACGGCGCCCCGCACCTCGGAGTTGCCCAGCTTGGTCTTGGTCTGACCCTCGAACTGGGGCTCCATCACCCGGACGCTCAGGACGCAGGTGAGCCCTTCCCGCACGTCGTCGCCGGAGAGGCTGGAGTCGTTCTTCTTGAAGATCTTGTTCTCGCGGGCGTAGTCGTTGATGGTCCGCGTGAGCGCGGCCTTGAGCCCGGTGAGGTGCGTGCCGCCCTCGTGGGTGTTGATGTTGTTGACGAAGGTGTGGGTGTTCTCGCTGAACCCGTCGTCGTACTGCATGGCCAACTCGATCTCCGCCTCTTCCTTGGCGACCTCGAAGTAGCACACGGTCTCGTGGAGGGCCTTCCGGCTGCCGCGCAGGTAGCGGACGTACTCGGCGAGCCCGCCTTCGTACTCGTAGGCCTCCGGCTCGATGTCCTCGTCGCGCTCGTCTTCCAGGACGATGCGGAGGCCCTTGTTCAGGAAGGCCAGCTCCCGGAGGCGCGTGGACAGGGTGTCGTAACTGTAGACCCGGTCCTGGAAGATCTCCGCGTCCGGCCTGAAGTGGACCATGGTCCCGGTGCCCTCGGCCGCGCCCACCTCCTCCAGCTCCGTGGCCTTCAGCCCGCGCTCGTAGCGCTGGCGGTAGTGGCTGCCGTCCCGCCAGACCTCCACCTCCAGGTGCTCGGAGAGGGCGTTCACCACGCTGACGCCGACGCCGTGGAGACCGCCGGACACCTTGTAGGTGTTCTTGTCGAACTTCCCGCCGGCGTGGAGGGTGGTCATGGCCAGCTCCACCCCCGGCACGCCTTCGGTGGGGTGGACGTCCACGGGGATGCCCCGACCGTCGTCGCGGACGGTGATGGAGTTGTCCTCGTGGATGACCACCCGGACCTCCTCGCAGAAACCGGCCATGGCCTCGTCGATGGAGTTGTCCACCACCTCGTAGACCAGGTGGTGGAGCCCCCTCGAGGAGGTGGACCCGATGTACATGCCCGGCCGCTTCCGTACCGCCTCCAGTCCCTTGAGGACCTGGATCTGGCCCGCGGTATAGTCGCCGTTGGTCATCTCGATCTTGTCGTCTGCCATGTCCACTCCGTGAGCAGTCTCGTTGGGAATCCCATTCCACGCCTCGGTGGGTGGGCCCCTCGTGGTTCAGCCCGTCTCCGCCTGAACGAAGACGATGCGATCCAGAGGAGTCTCGGGCAGGCGTTCGTTCACCCGCGCCAGGAACTCCCCCTTCATCATGTTCAACTCCATGAGCCAGGCGCTGGACCGGACCTCCACGAAGAGGGTGGCCTCGTCCACGCCCTTGGCCCGGGTCACCCCGGCGACGGTATCGCCGACGATCTCGGGCCACAGATCCAGCACGTCCATCCGCCGGACCTGATCCTGTACCCCGTGCTTCTCCAGCAAACCGTCCACCAGCGACCCGATCTTCTCAGGCCGACCGCCTCCCCGTCGTGCCGCCATCACGCTTCGATGACGCCGTCGCGGATCCGCCAGCGAGGAAGTCGGTCCCGCCGGATCCGGACATCGCTGTCCTTGGGCGCGGTGAGAAGGACCTGACCCGTCTCCTCGGCCTCCATGAGGGCGAGGATCCGCTCGCTGCGTCCCGGGTCCAGCTCGGCGAAGACGTCGTCCAGGAGGATGATGGGCTCCTGACCCCGCACGTCCCGGACCGTGGCCGCTTCCACCAGCCGAAGGGCCAGGGCCGCCGTGCGTCGCTGACCCCCGGAACCGTAGTCCCGCAGGTCCAGCTCGTCGCCCTTCTCGTCCAGCCGGAGGTGCACCTCGTCCCGCTGGGGTCCTACCGCCGTGGTACCCTGCCGACGCTCCCGCTCGTAGGTGCGGTCGAGGGCGTCGCGCACCGCATCGCGCATCTCCTCCTCGCTCTCGTCCGCGTCCACGTCGATGTCCGGTCGGTAGGTCATGGTGGCGCCGGCTCCCTCGGAGACGGCGGCATAGTACTCCCGGAAGGAGGGACTCCGCTCCCGGATCCAGTCGGCCCGGGCCTTCATCACGGTCGCCGCGGTCCGCACCAGACCGTCGTCCCACGCGCCGATGACGGCGTCGGGCTGACGGTCCTTCAGCGATGCGTTCCGCCGGGCCAGGATCCGGTTGAAGTCCTGCAGCGCCTCCAGGTACCCCCGCACGCTCAGCGAGAGGACGATGTCCAGGTAGCGCCGCCGCTCCGACGGCCCCCCGCTCACCAGCTCCACATCAGCTGGAGAGAAGACCACGGCCGCCAGGCGACCTACGGCATCTCCAAGCCGATCCGGCTCCCGTCCGTCCACCGTGACTTTCTTCCGGCGGCCCTGCTTCTGGAAGGCCGCCGCCACCTCCCGGGTCTCCCCCTCGATGGACGCCAGCGCGCCGACGATGCGGAAGACGTCCCGGTCGAAGGCCACGAGCTGCGGGTCGTGGGCTCCGCGAAAGGATCGAAAGGTCTCGAGGTAGTAGATGGCTTCCAGGAAGTTCGACTTGCCCTGGGCGTTGTCCCCGACGAGAGCCACTCCGTCGGGAGGGATCTCCAGATCCTGCGTGCCCAGATTCCGAAAATGGCGGAGCGAGAGCCGGGTCAGGTGCACGTCGGGCCCGTGGGAATACGCTCCGGAATCATGGAAAAAGGTAACGGATGGAGGGGGCGGTCGCCACCCCGGGCCGATCCCGGGAAAGGGCTTGTGGCGTCAGGGGTTTGGGCCGTTCAAGCCCCGCCGATCAGCGCCCCTTGAACTCCGGCTTCCGCTTGTCCAGGAAAGCGCTCATTCCCTCCTTCATGTCCTCCGTGGAGGCCAGGAGTCCGAAGAGGGCGGACTCGTAGTCCAGCGCCTCCTGGGTGGGGGTATCCAGCGCCCGATAGATGGACTCGAGCGCCATCCGGACGGCCACGGGACCCTTGGCGGTGATGGTGCCCATGAGGGCTTTGGCCTCCTCCAGCAGATCGGCCCGGTCCACCACGCGGGACACGAGGCCCATCTCCCGCGCCCGTTCAGCCTTCACCTGGTCGCCGGTGAGGGTCATCTCGATGGCCCGCCCCAACCCGATGAGTCGAGCCAGCCGGATGGTCCCGCCATAGCCGGGAATGATGCCCAACCCCACCTCCGGCAGCCCGAAGCGGGCGTTCTCGCTGGCGATGCGCATATGGCAGGCCAGCGCCAACTCGAAGCCTCCTCCCAGGGCGTAGCCGCCCACCGCCGCCAGCACCGGCTTGGGGAAGCGCTCGATGCTCCGGAAGACCGTCTGCCCGTCCCGGCTCACCTTCACCCCGGAGACCGAATCCATGGTGGCCAGCTCCCCGATGTCGGCGCCGGCGACGAAGGCCTTCTCTCCGCTCCCGGTGAGGATGACCCCGCGCACCTCGTCGTCGTCGGCCAGCTCGTCGAAGACCTGCCCGAGCTCGGACACCACCTCGGCGTTGAGGGCGTTGAGTTTTTCAGGACGGTCGATGGTCACAACGGCGATGTCGCCGTCCCATTCCACGCGTACGAACGAGAGATCGGACATGTCTCGGAGGTCTTCCAAGCTGAGGGGAACCGGGTCGGAGCGACGCAAGATAGCGTCCCCTTCGACGATGGAAAAACGCGGAGGGGGCGTGTAGCTTCCGACCTTCTTCTCCCCCTGGCAGGAGCCCGGTCCATGAGTCGGTCGCTGAACAAAGTCATGCTCATCGGGAATGTGGGCTCGGATCCCGAGATCCGGGCGACCTCGTCGGGATCCCGGGTGGCCAAGGTCTCCCTGGCCACCAACCGGAGCTGGTCGGACCGCTCGGGGCAGCAGCAGGAGAAGACCGAGTGGCACCGCCTCACCTTCTTCGGACGGCTGGTGGACATCGTGGAGCAATGGGTCAAGAAGGGGGACCGCCTCTACGTCGAGGGCCGCGTCGAATATTCCCAGACCCAGGACGACCAGGGCGGCACCCGCTACTGGACCGACATCGTGGTCCAGGAGATGGTCATGCTCGGCTCCGCCGGGCCCTCCTCCGGCGGTGGGGGAAGCTATGGAAGCGGGGGCGGTGGAGGAGGCTACGGCGGGAGCAGCGAAGGCGGTACGGGGAGCGGCTCCGGCGGCGGGGGACGGAGCAGCACCTTCGACGACGGGGACGACCTCCCCTTCTAGGAGGGCTCGCCCTCGGTCTTCCAGAGCCCCATGAGGTACTCCTCGTACCGCTCGGGGTTCGCCTGGTAGTCCTCCAGCCAGAGATCAAAGGGCGGGAGGGCTACGCGGTCGGAGAGCCAGTCGGTGGCGATCCGCACCATCTCGACGTAGGTCAGCTCCCCTTCGCCGCCACCCTCGATGTGGGCCCGGTGGGCCAGGAGGTAGATCTCATCGGGGCTCAGGTAGAGGAACATGTCCGCGACCTGCGCGGAACAGTAGTCGAGATACTTGGCGTGGAGAACGCGGTGAGGCTCATCCGGATCGGACGTTCCTGCCCCCA
>CAKZOQ010000651.1 GCA_937136445.1 uncultured Gemmatimonadota bacterium | reverse complement strand
CAAGAGGCGCCGCCCGGACTCGAACCGGGGATCGAGGATTTGCAGTCCTCTGCCTTACCAGCTTGGCTACGGCGCCACACGAAAAAGGGACGGGCATCGGCCTGCGACGCCTCGCCCCCTTTCCGAACAAGCGGGAGACCGGACTCGAACCGGCGACCCCAACCTTGGCAAGGTTGTGCTCTACCAACTGAGCTACTCCCGCGGCGTGTGCAGGACCTGGGTCCTGCGCAGAAGGGGAAGCTAGAAGGGCTCTCTGGAGTGGTCAAGGTGCCCCCCTCGCCGTCCCGGGACGGTGGCAGGAGGGGCCTTCCAAGGGCCCACTCCGGAGACCCGGCGGAGGACCGTTCCTCGCTCTGGACGGTCCTCTTATGTTTCCGCCCGCGGCATCTTCTCGCCTTCGTCCACCGGTCCCCGGCCCCCATGCGCCTCACCCCCGTCCGTCCCTCCCTGCGCCCCCACCCAGCGGGGCCAGTGCGCGGCTCCAGGCGTGGACCCGGGCAGCTCGTCGGAGTGGTGACGGTCCTGGGCGCCGTCCTCCTCCTCGTCGCCCTGGGGACCGAGGAGGCGGCGGGACAGACCTACAGCTCCGAGCCCCTCTTCGGGCCCCTCGTACCCGCGGGCCATGTCCGCTTCGGGTTCGACCCGATCTTCGCGTCCTGGGATCGACGCTTCGGGGTGGATGCCGACGGCAACGAGGCCCTCGAATACCTCTCCGACGACCTCACCAGCGGATTCGGCACCAACCTCTTCCCGGGGACGGCCACGCTACGCTCGGGCTTCGAGGCCGTCACCGGAGGCAGCACCATCCCCCTGGCCCTGGGCACCACCCGGGCCTCGATCACCAAGAACATCACCCGCCTCGAGCTGGGCGCCCACGTCGGGATCTTCGACTGGCTCACGGTGGGCGCCATGATGCCCTGGGTGCGGACGCGGACGGCGCTGGACGTCCTCTACGATCCGGCGGTGAACCCCACGCTGGGGCTCAACCCCACGCTGGAAGACCCGGATGCGGTGACGGGCTACCTCACCAGCCTGTCGGATACCGAGGCGTCGGCCGCACTGCGGAGTGAGACCATCTGCGGCCCGGACCCGACCTCCTCCGGCTGCGCCTCGGCCCAGGCCATCGCCCAGCGGGCCTCCGACTTCGCCGGAGCCACGACGCAGATGTACATGGCGTCGGCCTTCTTCCTGCTGGCCAACTCCTCCGCCGCCGTAGCGTTCCGGGAGGCCCAGGAGGCCTTCGTCGCGGAGCTGTCCGAGGCCGGGGTGTCAGCCCCCGGCGACCCGGTCTTCTCCGGCACGCCGGTGGACCGCGAGCTCTTCTTCGACCTGCCCACCCGGGGTGACGTGGGCCTCGTCGGCTCCAACCTGGGGGACGTGAACAGCCTCTGGACCACGGGCGACATGGAGGTGGAGGCCGTCGTCCGCGTCCTGGAGGGGGAGCAGAGGGATTCGGGGGCCGTCCACCCCCGGCTGGCGTGGACCCTCGCCGGCGGGGCCCGGGTCCGCCTGGGCACCGGGATCTCCGAGGACCCCGACGTCTTCCTGGACGTGGGCACGGGGGATGGGCAGATGGACATGGAGGGCTTCGCGTACGGCGCCCTCCGGGTGGGTCGGTGGCTCGCACTTCGCGCCTCGGGACGGTACGGCGTGCAGGGATCCACCACGGTGGAGCGGCGGGTGGCACCGCCCGAGACCGTCCTTGCGCCGGCGTCGTCCCGCGCGGTCCTCACCTGGACCCCCGGAGACTACCTGGACGTCATCGTGTCGCCCCGGATCCACGTCACCGAGACGCTGGCGGTGGCCGTCGACTACCGGCGCTTCCACAAGGGATCGGACCGGTTCGAACTGGGGAACGGAGTGGAGGGTCTGGATCCCACCGTCCTGGAGCTGGAGTCCGAACACACGGCCCAGGAGGTGGCGGTGGGGCTGCGGTACGCGACCCGGGCCCTCTGGGCTCGAGGGGAGACGGGCTCGCCGTTCCAGGCCAGCGCGCGACTGCTCTGGACGCCGTCCGGCCTGGGCGGTCAGACCCCCGAGACCAGGCGGGTAGAGGTGGGCATCCGCCTCTTCCGTCGTCTCTGGGGCGGCTGACTCAGCAGGTGCCGAGGAGCTCCCGGGCGTGATCCCGGGAGGTGCTGGACTCGGGGTCGCCTCCCAGCATCCGGGCGACCTCCTCCACCCGCTCCTCCCCGTCCAGGCTCCGGACCGTGGTGGACGCCCGTTCCCCGGACCGACCCTTCTCCACCAGGAGGTGGGATGCCGCCCGGGAGGCGAGCTGCGGGAGGTGGGTCACCACGAAGACCTGGTGCTCCCGGGCGACGTCGTGGAGTGTGCGAGCCACGGCCGTGGCCACCACCCCGCCGATCCCGGCGTCGATCTCGTCGAAGACCAGGACCGGCACCTGGTCCTCGGCGGCGAGGATGGACTTCAGCGCCAGCATGACCCGGGACAGCTCCCCGCCGCTGGCCACCCTACTCAGGGGCTCGGGCTCGAAGCCGGCATTCGCCGCCACCAGGAAGCGGACCGTCTCGTCCCCCCCGGCACTCACCTCCGCCAGGGGCTCCAGGCGCACCTCGAAGCGAGCCCCCGGCATCCCCAGCTCCGGCAGGAGACCTTCCACCTGGGCGGCCAGCGTCCCCGCCGCCTCCCGCCGCACCTCCGAGAGGGACGCCGCCTCGTCCCGTAGTCTTCCCCGGACCTCTTCCATCCGGTTCCGGAGGGCTTGCAGGTCGTGATCGGACTCCTCCAGCTCCTCGAGCTCCTCCCGGACCCGCTGCCCCTGCTCCAGAACGTCGGCGAGTTCGGGACCGTACTTCCGCTTGAGACGGAAAAGGAGGTCCAGGCGCTGACGGACTTCCTGGAGCCGACCGGCGTCGTGGTCCACCGTGTCGGCGTAGTCGGCCATCTGCCGTCCCGCCTCCACCACCCCGTGATACGCGTCGTTGAGAAGCTCCACCGCCGGCTCCAGCGAGGCGTCCACCCGGGCCAGACGGCTCAGGAGGTCGCGGATGCCGGCGAGGGTGTCGCTCACCGCACCGTCCCCGGCGTAGAGGGCTTCGTGGGCCCGCCCCGCCCCTTCCAGCAGCTCCTCGGCGTGCTCGTGCCGCGCCACTTCGGCGTCCAGCTCCTCGTCCTCGCCGGGCTGGAGGCCCGCGCCCTCGATCTCGTCGCGCTGGAAGCGAAGGAAGTCCGCCCGGGATTCGATCTCCCGCCGCCGCACCTCCCGTCGGTCCAGCTCCCGCGCCACCTCCTGGAGCTCCTCGAAGAGCGCCCGGACGCCCGCCGCCCGCTCCACCGATCCGGCGAAGGCGTCCAGGATGTCCCGCTGCTCCCCGCTGCGCAGGAGGGTCTGGTGCTCGTGCTGGCCGTGGAGATCCACCAGGGCGCTGCCCAGCTCCCCCACCACCGTCGCCGTGGCCGGGGAGCCGTTCACCCAGGCCCGGTTGCGGCCCTCCGCCGCCACCTCCCGCCGAAGGATCAGGCGACCGTCCTCGGGCCGGAATCCCAACTCGTCCATGCGATCCCGGAGGCCGGGAAGGCCCGAGACATCGAAGGCCGCCTCCACCGTGGCCCGCTCCGCCCCGGCTCGCACGACGCTGCTGGAGGCCCGCTCTCCCAGCAGGAGGGACAACGCGCCCACGATGATGGACTTCCCCGCCCCGGTCTCCCCCGTGAGGGCGTTGAGTCCCGGCCCGAGCGAAAGGGTCAGGTCCTCCACCACCGCGTAGTCGCGGATGCGAAGCTCGGTCAGCATCGTGCGTCCAAGCTGGGCCACTCCGTGGGGCGCCACCATGCGGGGATGGGCCTCACGATCGCGCGGAGGACTGGGCCGCCCAGTTGAGCTTGCGCCGCATGGTCCCGAAGAAGGAGTGCTCGGGCATCCGCACCAGCCCGATCCGGTCCTGCGACCGCCGCACCACCACGACGTCACCCCCCTCCAGCGACTCCGTCACCTGCCCGTCCAGCGTCACCGCCAGCTCGTGGGAGGGATCCAGCGGCTCCACTGAAAGGACGTCGTCGGAGGAGACCACCAGCGGACGGACGGCCAGCGAGTGCGGGCAGATGGCCGTCACCACGATGCAGTCCACCTCCGGGACCATGATGGGCCCCCCAGCGGACAGGGAGTACGCCGTGGATCCGGTGGGGGTGGCCAGGATGACCCCGTCGGCGGCGAAGGAGCCGATCTCCTGCCGGTCGGCGCCCTCCCCCACGAAGAGATCGATGGGCGTCACCCGAGCGGTGCCGGGCTTGTGCACCACCACGTCGTTGAGGGCGTGGACCGGCCCGGCCTTCTGCCGTCCGTCGGCGTCCAGCACCGAGGCTTCCAGGGTGAACCGGAGGTCCAGGACGGATTCGCCGGCGAGGACCCTGCGCAGGTCCGACTCCAGCTCGTCGACAGCGCCATTCGTCAAGAAGCCGAGGTGTCCGAGGTTGATGCCCAGCACCGGGATCTCCCGGCCC
>CAKZOQ010000650.1 GCA_937136445.1 uncultured Gemmatimonadota bacterium | reverse complement strand
TCCTCGTCGTTCATCGCCATGCGGGCGAAGGTCTCGCGGATGTCGTGGGCGGCGGCCTCGGGATCCGGCTGTCCGTTGGGACCCTCCGGGTTCACGTAGATGAGCCCCATCTGCACCGCGGCCAACGGGTTCTCCAGCTCCCGCTCCCCGGAGTAGCGCTCGTCGCCGAGCCACTCCGCCTCGGGGCCCCAGTAGATGTCCTTCTCGGGCTCCCAGAGATCCTCACGGCCGCCGGCGAACCCGAAGGTCTCGAAGCCCATGGATTCCAGGGCGCAGTTCCCCGCCAGGATCATGAGGTCGGCCCAGGAGATCTTGCGGCCGTACTTCTGCTTCACCGGCCAGAGAAGGCGGCGTGCCTTGTCCAGATTGCCGTTGTCGGGCCAGCTGTTCAGCGGCGCGAAGCGCTGGGTTCCGGAGGAGGAGCCGCCCCGGCCGTCGGCGGTGCGATAGGTCCCGGCGCTGTGCCAGGCCATCCGGATGAAGAAGGGCCCGTAGTGGCCCCAGTCCGCCGGCCACCACTCCTGGGAGTCCGTCATGACGTCGTACAGATCCTGACGCACGGCCTCCACATCCAGCGACTCGAAGGCCTCCGCGTAGTCGAAGTCGTCGCCCATGGGATCCAGCAGGGGCGAGTTCTGGTGGAGGATGTCCAGGTTGAGCTGGTTCGGCCACCAATCGCGGTTCGACACGGTGCCGGCGCGGGTGTTGCTGCCGTCGCCATGCATGACCGGGCATCCGCCCGCGGGGTTCGCGCTTCCGTCCATGGGTGCTGTCCGTCTCTCTGAGTCAGGGAGGGTGTCGGGGGTCCTGGGTGGACCACAAACCCCCGAGCACCGACACGGTTTCATCCGCAGGCGCTGGACGCGCGGGCCCTGGCGCCGTCATCCTCCCCGAGCGCCGTCGTACCACGACCGGGGGGTCGCTGGATGCCGCCCCGTACCCTGCCCACTCCGGAGTCCGCCATGCCCCCGATCCTGTTCGTCATCCTACTTCTTCTCGTGTCCGGTCCGTCGCCGGTCGGAGCCCAGGACGCGCCCCTCGTCTACATCGATCCCGGGCATGGAGGCGACCAGCCCGGCGTGGTGGAGGACGGGCTGGAGGAGGAGGACCTGGTGCTGCGCTGGGGCTTCCTCGTGGCGGAGGCGTTCGCGGCGGCGGGCTACGAGACCCGGATGAGTCGGACGGGCGACGTGGGGCCGGGCTTCCAGGAGCGGGTGGACGAGGCCCGTGCCCTGGGGGCCGATCTCTTCCTGTCGCTGCACATCAACCGCGACGACGACCCGGAGCTGTGGGGCACCGAGATCTTCCTGGCCGAAGACCAGCCCGGGAGCGTGGCGGCGGCGGAAGCGGTGGCGGAGGCGCTGGAAGGAATCGGCGCCCGGGTCACCCTCATCGGGCAGCCGTGGGAGGTCCTGGCGTCCCCGGACCTCCCCACCCTCATGGTGGAGCTGGGGCACCTGACCCACCCGGTGGAGCGGCGCCTCATGGTCTCCCGCGATTTCTGGGAAGAGGCGGCGGCCGCGTTGGTGGTGGGGGCCGGCGAGGTGCTGGGCCGTCCCTGAGGCCGACTACCCCCGGCAGACCGGGCTGCCCGCCGCCGCCGACTCCATGAGCCCCACCACCTCCTCCAGGGTGGAGCGGCCGGCATCCTCGTCGTACCAGCGCATCTTCTCCTCGTAGACGCCACGGCTGGAGGCGGGTGAGGCCTCCTGCGCCGCGATCCACTCCTTCAGCGGACGCGGGCGCTCGACGAAGCACCCCGCATCGTCGAAGCCGTCGTCGAGGAGGATCACGGTGGGGGTGGCGGCCCGACCGTCGGTGGTGGGTCGGGCCTCCATGAGGCTCCGTCCGGCGGCGGGGTCCAGCACCCGGAGCTCCAGACCCGGCACCTCGTCCGCCAGGAGCGCCAGGTAGGGCAGGGTGTTCACCGAATCGCTGCAGCCGTCGACGGCCACGGCGAGCAACCGGAACGGCCCGGCCCCGATGGCGCTGCGGGCCCGGTCCAGAAGGGCCCCGGGGACCTCTCCGCCGGTGTAGTTCCGCTCCCAGAGGGCGGCGCGGGCGTCCACCTCAGCGTAGAAGCGGGCGAAGGGAAGGGCCTCCTCCCAGAAGGAGCGGAGGGAGTCGGTGGGCGCGTGGGCGGTGGAGGTCGGGCCGGCGAGGGCGTCCGGGCCGGGGAGGCAACGGGCGTCGGCGGGGGCGACCCAGAGGAGGGCGGCGAGGAGGAGCGAGGTCATGGTGGTGGGCTCTCCAGGAGGATGGGGCGACCCGTCCACGATCGGCGGGGTGGGCCGGGAAGTCCAGTCGAGCCATCTTCTCGCCCATGAAGCGCTACGACCGAGCCTACTTCCAACGCTGGTACCACGAGCCCGACGCCCCCCTCGACCGCGGGAGCCTGGAGCGGGACGTGCGGCTGGCGGTGGCGGCGGCGGAGTCCATCCTCGCCCGACCCGTGGCCGGGGTCCTGGATGTGGGGTGCGGCGAGGGCCGCTGGCAGCCGGTGCTCGCCGGTCTCCGGCCGGACGCCGACTACCTGGGTCTGGAGCCCAGCGCCTGGGCGGTGGAGCGTTGGGGGGAGGAGCGGGGGATCCGGCAGGGACGCTTCGAGGAGCTGGCTCGGGAGCCCTTCTCCGAGCCCTTCGATCTGGTGGTCTGCGCCGACGTCCTCCACTACCTGGACGACGACGCCCTCCTCGCCGGCATCGAGACGCTGGCGGACCTGGTGGGTGGGGTGGCCTTCCTGGAGATCTTCACCGCCGAGGATCCGGAGCTGGGGGACCGCGAGGACTTCCACGACCGACCCGCCGCCTGGTACCGTCGCGCCTTTCGAAGCGTCGGGCTGCGCCCGCTGGGCCTCCAGCTCTGGGTCCACGAGGAGACGGCGGCGACGCTGGCCGCCCTCGAGCTTCCGGGCTGAGCCGTGGCGGTGGCGGCCGGCTTCAGCCGGTGGCGGCCAGCGTCGAGCGCGGCAGGAAGATCTCAGCGAGCATGCAGCGGGCGCTTCCGCCCCCCACGGCTTCGATGGTGGGGATGTCCACCGGGAGGAGGCGTCCGTGCTGCCGTAGCCGGCGCCGCTGCGCCGGGGTGAAGCCGTCGTGGGCGGTGCGGCTCATCACCACCAGGGGTTCGTCGCGGACGTCCCGGAGCTGGAGGAGGTTGCCGCAGAAGGCGTGCTCCATCTGGTCCCGGTCGATCTGCACCACATCGTGGTGGCGACCCAGGCTTCGGAGGAGGAGGGCGCGCTCCGTCGGGTCCACCACACTCTCCGCGCAGACCACCGCCAACCCGTCCCCGACGCTCATCATGACGTTCGTGTGGTAGATCGGCCGTCCGGTGGAGCTGGCGGTTCGGAAGAGGAGCCCCCGGCGGTAGCCCCGGGCGTGGACGAAACGCCGGAACATGGTGGCGTCGCAGCGCCGGGATTCGGTGGCGTAGACCGTCCCGTGGCGGTGGTCGATGACCAGGCTCCCGGTCCCCTCCAGCGCCGGCCCGCCGTCGCCGATCTCCACCCGCTCCGAGACCTGGTAGCCTTGACGCCGGAGGAGGTTCGCCACCGCGTCCACCCGGCGTTCGGCCCGACGGTTCGGGGCGAGCATGGGGAAGGAGAGGAGGGCGCCGCCGTGCTCGGTGGAGAGCCAGTTGTTGGGGAAGACGGCGTCAGGGGTCTCCACGGCGGCCTCCGGGTCCTTCTCCAGGACGAGGACGGTGACACCTTCCTCCCGAAGTCGCCCTACCATGCCGTCGAATTCGGCCGCGGCCCGGGTCCGGATCTGCGCCGGCGATCTCCTGGGCCGATCCTGGAACTCGTTGTCGGCGCGGGTTTCGTCGTTGAAGCGAAAGTCCACCGGACGGACCATGAGGACCGTGTCGGCGAGGCGGGGGACCAGAGAGGGCTGCATGGGCGTCGGCGGGGGGCGGGACCCGTAGGGACGTCCCCTGATCTTGGATGCGGGGACGGCGTCGGACAAGACCCCGGGACGTAGACCGTGCGGTGGCCCCCCTCGGCTGCGGGTCGAGGGTTTGCGAGGGCTTCGGCCGGGGCGGTAGCCTCCCCTACATTCGGACTCCAGAACCAACCCCTGAATCGGCCCGGGAGGGCCCTGCCATGAACGCCAAGATCGAAGACCTGATGGTGGAGTCGGTGGTGACGACCCACGGGCACAAGTCCATCGGCCACGTGAAGGAGATCATGCACACCAACGGGATCTCGGCGGTGCCGGTGGTGGCCGGCGA
>CAKZOQ010000649.1 GCA_937136445.1 uncultured Gemmatimonadota bacterium | reverse complement strand
TAAGGTCCAGGTTACGGCTTCGGGCTTTGCCGTTACACTATAGCCAGCCATCGCTGCCAGCGTCAGCCGGATGATCGTCAGCAATGGCGACTTCTGCCATGGTGGCAATCGCGTGTCCCGGCCTCCCGCATTCTCGTCTGTCTTCAGGAATGTTGTCATTATCATGCGTGCGAAACTTCGGTTCGTTGTTACGGTATGTTGCCTGCTGCTACTGGATATTTCCCCGGGTTTTACACAGCGATCGTTTCCGTTCCTCAACGAACCCTTCGGTCAGGCCACCGAGCCCAGCGAATTACCCCGTCCCGATCCACTGAATTTACAACCCGGTTGGTGGAACTATTTCAGCGTCGACGACGAGCAACTGGAGCAGCATACTCAGGCGGTGCTGGCGCATCTGGAGGAACTGCTGGAGGAGATGCCGGAGGATCTTCGAGAATCGGCCACCCCCTTCATCGAACTGATCCGGGCCAATCTGCGCGCCTTGCCACAGACCCGTGATCTGGATGCGCCGGAATCGCCGCCACCCCTGATTACCCAGGACGGCTACACCGTCGAACAGTTGCTGGAGATCGACAGCCGGCTGCGCGAGGCCCGCGCCGAGTTGGCCGAGGAGCGCCAGGATATCGAGGCCGCCGAGACCGCATTGCGGGTTGTCAGTCGGCGGGTGGATACATTGCTGGCAGCCTATCTGTCGCGCAACGGCAACGATCCCCAGCGTCTGCTCCAGGGTCTGGAGATCATGGCCGAACGCTCGGAGGTGGGCGTGGCCCAGGAGCGGTTGCGCTATCGCCAGGCACTGCTCACCATCCGCGCCCGGCAGATCGAGCAACTGGAGACCGAGCGCGAGCTAGCCATGGAGCGGCTGGAGGCCAGCTATCCCCAACTGGTGCGACTGGCCACGGAGATCGAACAGGCCGATACCATCCTGAAACAGACCCGGGAGCGATTGCTGCGGGATCAGACAGCGGCGCTGAATCTGGTGGCCAACAGTCCCGAGGAGCGGGCCACCGGACAGTTCCGGCGCCAGCGGGTAGTGCGCTCGGCGGTGACCGAGGCCGTGGCCCATGTGCGGCTGATGCGCTTGCAGGCCGAGCGGGCGCTGGTGTCCATCCTGCTGGAGGATGTGGCGGTGGATACCGACGATCTACGCGATCGGCTGAGTACCTGGGTCGATACCCTGCAGGAGATCCGCGAGCGCTCCGTGGAATGGATTCGCGACAGCGAACGCGAACGCGACCGCACTGGCACGGCGGTGGCCGGTACCGCGGGTCAGCCGGGGGCGGTGCTGGATTCCATCCGGTTGATCAATCAGGACCGTTTTCGCATCGCCCAGGAGACCCTGGTGGCTGCCCAGGGCCTGCTGGAGGAGCTGGTGCTCGCCCGGGTGCGCTGGCTCCACGAGGAAACCGGGAGCGAGCGGCTCTGCTACGCCGGAGGGGTGGCGTTGAACTGTGTCGCCAACGCGCGGATCCGCCGGGACGGGCCCTTCCGTGAGCTGTTCGTGCCTCCGGCGCCCGGGGACGACGGCGCCGCGCTGGGAGCGGCGGCACTGGCCCAGATGGCCCTGGGCGGAGGACGGCCCGGCAGGATGGAGCATGCCTCCTGGGGCCCCCGGTGGACCGGCGCCGGCATCCGCCACCTCCTCGACGAGGCCCCCGTGGCGTACCACACCTACCAGGCGGAGGACGAACTCCTGGAGGAGGTGGCCCGGCGGCTGGCGGAGGGTGAGATCGTCGGGTGGTTCCATGGGGCCATGGAGTGGGGTCCCCGGGCCCTGGGGGCGCGCAGCATCCTGGCGGATCCCCGGGACCCGGAGGTGGCTCGACGACTCAACCGGCACATCAAGGACCGGGAGGACTTCCGTCCCTTCGCCCCCAGCGTCGGCCTCGACCAGGCCCCCCGGTGGTTCGCGCTGGACGCGCCCTCCCCCTTCATGCTGGAGACCTGCGCGGTGCTCGAGCCCCAGGCGCTCCGGGCCGTCACCCACGTCGACGCCAGCGCCCGGCCTCAGACGGTGTCCGCCGAATGGTCTCCCCGCTTCGCTCGCCTGCTGGATGCCTTCGAGCGTCGCACGGGTTGTCCGGTCCTGTTGAACACCTCGTTCAACATCCGCGGCGAGCCCATCGTCTGTTCCCCCACCGATGCCCTACGCTGCTTCGTGGCCTCGGGACTGGATGCCCTCGTCCTCGAGGACTGCCTCCTCGACGGCGACGACCTGCCCCCGTCGTGGTCGGAGCTGTTCGCTCACGTGGAGGTGGGGTCCGGGACGGCCGACGATGGGCCCCGCACGTCCAACCTGTACGCCTTCGTCTGATGGTCGGGGAGGTCGCCGCCGGCACACCTGCGGACGGGCCGCGACCCATCCAGATCTGGCGCCCCCGGAAGGTCGATGGAGGGCTGGTCTTCGTGCGCCCCGAGCCCGGACCCTTCTCCGACCACTACGCGACCCGCCGCCGGATCTCCGCCGCAAAGCCCCGCGGTACGACGCGGGTGTGTCTCTTCGGCGAATCGGTGGCGGCGGGCTACCTGTATGCCCCGCACCTGACCCCGGCCAGGGTGCTGGAGGCACAGCTGTGTTCGGTCGCGCCAGGGAAGGCCTTCGAGGTGCTGGACTTCGCCCGGACCAACGAGACGCTGGACAACCTCGTCACGACCGTGGAGCGCGCGTTGCAGGTGGACCCGGACCTCCTCGTCCTGTGGACCGGCAACAACTGGAACCTCCTCGAGACCCCGGAGTGCTCGCCCTACTTCCCCTCGCAGGAGGGACGGGCTCGGTACGCACGTGCCCTCCGGAAGGGCGGGCTCGCCGAGGTCGCCGAGTGGTCGGCCCGTCGCCTGCTGGAGCACGCTTCGGAGGCCCTGGAAGAGATCATGGTCCTGGTCGGGAGCCGCGACCTGCCGGTGGTGGTCGTGGTCCCGGAGGTCAATCTGGGGGACTGGGAGAACCGCCAGCCCACACCCTGGCTGGGTGGACAGGACATCGTCGCGTGGCATCGGCACCATCGCGCCGGCGTGGCGGCCCTGGACCGGAGAGACGACGGTGAGGCGCTCGAGCACGCGGAGGCCATGCTCCGCCTGGATGGCTGGTCGGGACCCGCCGGGTATCGATTGATGAGTCGGGCCCGCGCCCGACGCGGCGACGGAGCCGGCGCGGTGTTGGCGGCCCGGGCGGAAGTGGACAACGCCCTCTACGCAACCCAGGCGCTTCTCGGGAGTCCCCAGGCGGGGTCCATGGCCCAGGCGCTCCTGCGCACCTTCGCGGAGCGACACGGGTTGCCCCTGGTGGATCTGCCGCGGCAGTTCGGCGAGTACCTGGAGGGAGCGCTTCCGGACCGGCGTGTCTTCCTGGACTACTGCCATCTCACCTACGAGGGCATGCGGCTGGCCATGGCCGGTGTGACCGCGGCGATCCTCCAGGTGTCGGCGTCGGGCGAGGCGACCCCGCGGTGGCAGGTGCTCCTGGACCAGCTCCCCGAGCCCGATGTCAGCCCGCCGGTCCATGCGACCGCCTTTCTGGGCGCCGCCCTGCATACCGCCCACCGCATGTCGGCCGTCACCCCGTCCCAGCCGCTGCTGGAGTACTGGTGCGAACGCGCCGCCGCGGCCAGCCCGGATGCCATCGGCGCCATGCGACATGTCCTCGCCGTCCGCACCTCGGAGTTGCCGGAGTTCATGACCCGCGCCGAGCTCGACAACCAGTCGCTGGAGTGCCCCCTCACTCCTCAGCACGGATGGCGGTACGCCCATGGAGACGTGGCACTGCAGCAGGCCATCCGGACGGTGCTGGCCCGCCGTGGGGTGGCCGTGGAGGCTCCGCCCGTCCCGCCGTTGTCCGACGCCGGGCTCGAGCTCACGGATCCCCGACACGTGGGGAATCCCCTGGACTGCTTCTACCCCTACCTGATGCCGGAGAGCGGCGCCCTGCGGCGGGCGTACCTGCGTTTCGCCTGGCCCAAGGCCCACTTCCACTTCGCCCTGCCCGGCCCTCGGCCCCTCCGCCTGGACGTCACCCTGCGTGCCCCCGACACGACGAGCGCCCACTCCCTCACCGCCACCCTCCGGGTCAACGACGGGGCGGTGGTGGCGCTGCCCGTCGATGCGAGCTGGTCGCGGCACACGGTGGAGCTGGCGGCGGAACGGCTCCGCGGCGGGACCAACCACATCGCGGTGGCATGGCCGTACCCGGACCTGGACGGGGCATCCGCGCTGCACCGAGCCATCGCTCGTCTGGAGCGGAATCAGGACGCGGACGTCCACCCCGTCTTCGGTGAGGTGAGTTCCCTGCGGGTGTCTCCACCTCGGTAGCAACGGCACCGAGCAGGGCCGGGGATCCCCCGTCCGGCCCGCCGTCCCGCTACATCGTCCTCCCCCGGCCCGCTAGCTCCCTCCGGCGCCCTCCCCGTCATCGGAGATGGTGGCACCACGCGCCTCGCCCATGAGGTGCTTGTCCAGCCACGCCGACCACCGGGCCCAGAGGTCCAACAGGGTCTCCCGCGCCGCCGGTCCGTGCTGCTCGAGGGGGTACAGGTAGAGGGCGGCCTCCTTGTCCAGTCCGTTCAGGGCGTGAAAGAGCTTGGGCGAGTGGATGGGATCGGTCCCAACGTTCTGGTCGTGGAGCCCGTGGTACATGAGGAGGGCTCCGGTGAGTCCGTCGGCATTCAGCAGGGGCGACATGGAGATGTAGGTCTCGCGTGCCTCCCAAAGGGTGCGTCGCTCGCTCTGGAAGTGGAGCGGCGTGAGCGTCCGGTTGTAGTTCCCGTGACCGGCGATCCCCGCCTTGAAGAACGGGGTGTGGACCATGGCGTTGGCGGTGCCGAAGGCGCCGTAGGAGTGCCCTCCGATCCCCAGGCGGCTCCGGTCGATGACCCCCCGACGATCGAGCTCGTCGATGACGGCTGAGAGGTTGTTGCGGAGGTCGTGCTCGTAGTTGTCGTTCATGCGGCCCTCCTTCCCGACGATGGGCGCGTCGGGCTCCACCACGGCGTAGCCGAGGCGGACGAGGTACTCGATGGAGCGGGCACCGAAGTCCGGGAAGGCGTTCTTGTTGTGCGTGAGGAGCGTCTCATCGTACTCGTCCTGCGTGGTGTACTCCCGGGGGTAGAACCAGAACATGGCGGGGAGTCGTGCCCCCTCCTCGAAGGACTCGGGGAGGGTGACGTTGACCTGGAAGCGGAAGCCGTCGGGCCGAGTGACGATGAAGTCCTGACGGGGCGCCGCGGTGAGGTCCGGCGTGGGGTCGGTGTTCCGGGTGAGCTGGGTCAGTCCCTGCCCGTCCCGCAGGAAGCTCTGGGGTACCTCCGTGGGCGACTCCCGCGTGACCACGTACTCGAGGCCGTCGAGATCCCGCCAGGCGGTGGGCATCTCGAAGAGATCGGTGTTCTCCGTCTCGTAGATGCGCTCCGTCTCACCCGTGCGGATCTGGACCCGGTCCACGAAGGAACGCGGCCCCACCTCCATGGGCTCCTCGTCGAAGACCACGCCCTGGTAGTAGACGTGCGCGCCATCGTCCGAGAGCGCCACCTCACCCCCGACATCCCATCCGCCCCGCCAGCCACGCGTCGCGAAGGTCCGGTCGGCGGCCACCAGCGCCCCCGGGTTCTCGTAGACCTCTTCGCCATCGTACCGGGCCAGCGTGTGCCTCTCGTCGGGGCTGTCCAGGAAGACCGCGAAGTGATGGACCTCGTCGTCCACTTCCTCCTGGGCGAAGACGAGGTCGGCTCCGTCGGCGAATCGGACCCAATCGAGGGCGTTCTCGTTCTCGAAGAGGACCTCCCGATCGTCCTCTCCGAAGGGTGGCCGCCAGAGCCACAGGCGGTCGGGCCGCTCGCCGTCGCCGTCGGACTCCGCCGCCTCACCCTCCTCGCCGCCGGATCGTGCCGCCCGCTCCAGGTAGCTCAGCCCCGACCCGTCGGAGCGCCAGCCCATGTCCCGCGGGCCGTCGTCCTCGCCGTAGGCACTGAACCCCGGCCCCCCGGCTCGGGGACCGTCCTCGAGTCCGGTGTCCAGATCGTCGGTCCGGACGGTGGCCAACACCTCCCCCTCCCGATCCCAGATCTCCTGGACCGATCCGAACATGCGGACGGGGACCACGTAGCTGAACGGCCGCACCATCCGCTCCACCAGGACATGGGCACCGTCCGCGCTCACATCGAGGCTCCGGACCATCACCGGCTCTCCCACCTCCGAGACCTCACCGCCGTCGGTGTCGATGAGGGCGACCTGCCCCGTGTTGTGCCACTCCACCAGGTCCTTGTCGTGCGGCGTCGCCAGGAGGGACTTGAAGACCCGCAGCATGTTCACCCCGTCCTGCGTCTGCTTGATCTGGGGTCCCTGGGGCTGCGGCGAGGCCTCCGGCATGGCCGGGCGGTCGCGAGGAAGGAGGACGGTGCCCAGGGTGCGCCCATCGGCCGACCAGGCGAAGTCGGGATACCCCGTTGCCAGGACCGGGCGCGGGCTCACCCGTCGCGTCGAGCCGTCGGGTTCGGCGACGTAGAGGTGCGTCGCGTCGTCCATGTGGGCGAAGAAGGCGAGGCGTGCCCCGTCGGGCGACCAGGTGGCGTGGCTCACCCGGGCTCCCTCCGGCACCTGGACGTCCCGGACGGTGCCGTCCGTCGCCGAGATGAGCTGGAGGCCCGCGTTGCTGCGGGTCAGGAGCGACCGGGCCCGGTTGGCGCGGATCTCGATGAACTCCCCTCCCAGATCGTGGAAGGGGTGGGAGAACCGATCCATCGGTACGGGGCCGTCCTCGACCTCGTCCAGGAACCAGTCGCCGGTGGGGCTCACCTCGGTGAGCTCCACGTTGAGCCATCGAGGCGCCAGGACGGCATCGACGATCTCGGCGGGCGGCTCGGTGAAGCCTTCGCGCTGAAGCACCTCGTCGGGACTCCATCCGGCCGGCCGCTCCTGGGCCTGGAGAGGGGGCGCGACGCTCAGGAAGAGGGCGAGCGCGGCCAGGATCGTACGGTGGACGGAGGTCCGGGCGTGCGGGGAGACGAGCATGGTGGGCCTCGAGGTTGGAGCGGAGCCGGACGTACAGGGATCGGGTGGGGGGACAGGGCAAGCTCCAAGACTACGCGCGCCCCCTCCTCTCCGACAGCCGGGGACGCAACCTCACCCTGCGTCGCCTACCGATCCTCCAGCAGCGGCGTGCCTCCCGGCCCCGTGACGATGAGGGTGACACAGGTGGTCCCTCCGGTGATCCGGATGCTCCGATGCTCCGAGCCAGGCGGGAAGCGGTGGAAGTCGCCGGCGTGGTATTCCGCCCGGTGGTCCCGGAAGGAGCCCTCGAGGACGAAGAAGCTCTCGCCGCCGGGGTGACGGTGGTCGGGGTAGGCCGTCCCGGGCTCGGCGCGAAGGAGTACGGTCTGGGTGCCGCCCTCCTCCCTCAGGACGTGGACCTCCACCCCGGGCGCGTGGGACGGGCGACTCCAGTCCAGCTCCTCGAAGTCCACTCCGGCTACCGGATGCCCGTCCAGCCCGGGAAGCCGGATCCGACGCATCAGCCGCCCCTTCAGCCCCGAGGGGAGCGATCGGCGCGGGTGGCTCTCGGCGAAGGCTCCCAGAAGCGCCCGGTACCGGTCCACCTCCTCCTGCAGCCCCGGGGTGTCGGGAAGGGCCCCTTCGAACGACACGAGGTCGGCGCCGTCCAGGGTGCCTACGGCGTAGGCCGGAGCCATGCCCAGAAGGGCGTGCAGGTCCGGTCGATTCATGACCACTCTCCCGAGTAGGACGGCCCGAGGATGTCGCGGAGCTTCCGCAACCCCGTTCGGATCCGGGTCTTGATGGTGCCCAGCGGGACGCCGAGCCGACGGGCGATCTGGGTGTGGGACAGGCCCTCGTAGAACGCCAGCTCGATGGCACGCCGCTGCACCCCCGAGAGACCCTTCAGCGCCGTGTGGAGGTGCCCCCTGCGCTCCCGGGTCTCCACCACCCCGTCCACCGGCTCGGGTCCCGAGCCCATGGCCGGCCGTCCTCCCTCCCGGGCCGAGGCCTTCTCCACCCGGGCGAGTCGACTCCGTCGCGCCCGGATCCGGTCCAGTGCCCGGGAGCGAGTGAGCACAGTGAGCCAGGTGGCTACCGAACCGCGCCGCAGGTCGAAGTCGGCAGCCCGGATCCAGGCGTGGGTGAAGGCGTCCAGGGTGACCTCGCTGGCATCGGCGTCGTTCCCGAGGATTCCGAAGGCGACGGCGAAGACGGCTCCGGAGAAGCGGTCGAAGAGTCTCTCCAGGGCGCGCTCCTCCCCTGCCGCCATGGCGGCGACCAGCACCTCCGGTTCCGGATCGTCCATGGCGCGTGTCCACGGGGGCCGTGGGTCGCGATCCGCACCCCGGCGCGGGTCGGACTCCAGCGGCGACATCGGAGATTCGTTCACGCTACCTCCGGCCGGTCGGGCGCGCGAGGGACGTGGGCCGGACCGACCGACCCTTCCGAGATGATACGGAGCCGCCGTCGGATCGGATGGGTCGAGTACGGAGCGGCCCCGTCCGGAGCGGCGATTCCACCGCCGGCGCCTCCTCCCGCCCAGCGGGAACCTGGCCGTGCATCACGGGTCGGGAACCCCGTCTCCATCCTCCCCCCACGCCGGAGAGCGAGGTCGCCATGTCGTCGTTGAAGATCGAGGAACGCTTCACTGTGGCAGCCCCGCCCGACCAGGTCTGGTCCTTCCTGGTGGACCCGTCCCGGGTGGTCGCCTGCCTGCCGGGGGCCGCGCTCACCGAATCCTCGGAGGACGGGACCACCCACAGGGGGACGGTCACCGTAAAGGCGGGTCCCATCACCGTCTCGTACAAGGGCACGGCCGAGTTCGTCGAGGTGGACGAGGCCGATCGCCGCCTTCGCATGGAGGCCAAGGGACAGGAGAAGAGCGGGTCGGGCTCGGTCTCCATGATCATGGTGTCCACCGTCGGGGAGCACGCCGACGGAGCCGAGGTGGTGGTGGACTCCGAGGTGAAGCTCACCGGAAAGCTGGTCTCCTTCGGCCGCGGAATGATCGACGCCGTGGCCCAGGAGATCCTCCAGGACTTCACCGGCTGTCTGGCCTCCAAGCTGGAGGGCGGGGAGGCGGGCGGTGACTCGGACGAAAACGGGACCGGGCCGGAATCCACGGACGCGCCGGACAGCGGGACGGGGCGGGCGGCGAAGACCCCGGCCGGCACTCGGGAGGCATCCGGCGCGGCGGAACCCCGGGAGCCGCGGCCCGCCGGAGGGCTCGGACTGCTCTTCCGCGGGCTCTGGCGGTGGCTCCGTGGGATCTTCGGCGGCGGAGGGCGCTGACCCGGTCGCGCGAACCCAGGCCCGCCCCACGGGTCCCCGCCGTCAGCCTTCCAGCGCGGCCACCAGCGACTCCAGGCTCTCCAGGTTGTGGACGGGACGGACGTCGTCCACATGCCGGAGCAGCGCCTTCACCCCGGCAGCTTCCGGCGCGAACCCCTCCCACCGGAGGAGCGGATTCAGCCAGATGAGCCGCCGGCAGGAGCGCTGGAGCCGCGCCGCTTCCTTCTCGATCCCACGAGCGCCGTCCCGGTCCAGCCCGTCCGTGATGAGGAGCACCACCGCCCCGTGGCCCAGGAGCCTTCGAGCCCAGAGCCGGTTGAAGACCTCCAGGCTCGCCCCGATGCGGGTGCCCCCGGACCAGTCGGACACCGCCCGACCCACCCGGGCCAGCGCCTCGTCCACGTCCCGGTGCCGTAGGTGGCGCGTGACGTCGGTGAGGCGGGTGCCGAAGAGGAGCACCCGAACCCGGTCCCGCGCCCCGGTGAGCCCCTGCAGGAAGTGGAGGAGCATGCGGGCATAGCGCTCCATGGAGCCAGAGATGTCGCACAGGACCACCAGGTCCGGCGGGCGGCGGCGGCGGCTCCGGCGCTGGAGAGGGATGATCCCATGACCGGACCGGAGGGAGACGCGCAGCGTCGCCCGGAGGTCGGCGCTGGACCCGGTAGGGTCCGGCCGCCAGCGGCGGGTCGGGCGGCGGGGCAGCTTCAGGGACATCCGGCGCAGCAGCACGCGGGCCTCCTCCATTTCCTCCGCCGTCATCTGCTCGAAGTCCCGGGTCCGGAGCACCTCCCGGTCCGTCCACGACATGACCACGTCGAGCTCGTCGGCGGTCGGGGATTCCGAGGGAGGCCGGGGAGCCGACGGACCTGCCGCCGCGCCCGCCACCCGCCGTGCCGCCGGGCGGTCCTTCCGGGCCCGCTCCGCCACCTCCGTGCGGGGTGCCAACGCGCTCAGCGCCTGCTCGGCGCCGAAGGGGTCCCGCCAGAAGGTGTCGAAGGCCGTCCGGAAGAGCGCACGCTGGTCCGGCGCGCTCACCAGCACCGCATGCAGGGCCCAGTAGACGTCGGCCCTCCGGCGGACGCCCACCGCCTCCACCGCCCGGACCGCGTCCAACGTGGCTCCAGGACCCAACGGCATCCCGGCTCGCCGGAGAAGGCGGGCGAAGTGGGCCACGTTCTCCAGAAGGGCGCCCGCGCCCTCAGGCGGTCCCTGGGAGGGCGGTCCCTGGGAGGGCGGTTCGCCTGCCGGTTCGTCCGCCGGTCCCTCCGCCTCGAGGGGGTCGGGTCGGTCCTCCCCGGGGGGCACGATCATGCGGGCCCCTCAGGACCCGGCGGCGGCCAGCTCCCGCTCCACCTCCCGGAGGGTGTCGGCGGCCGCCTCGCCCCGCACCCGGTCCAAGTCGTCCCGGTACTTGAGGAGCACCCCGAGGGTGTCGTCCACCGTCTCGGGATCCAGGGCGACCCGGTCCAACGCGACCAGGGCGCGGGTCCAATCCAGGCTCTCCGCCACCCCCGGCACCTTGTACAGGTCGCGCTGCCGCAGCGCCTGGACGAACCCCACGACCTGGCGGGAGAGGCGCTCCGAGGCTCCGGGGAGGCGGACGCGGAGGATCTCCAGCTCCCGTGCGGCGTCAGGGTAGTCGATCCACTGGTAGATGCAGCGCCGCTTGAGAGCGTCGTGGACCTCCCGCGTCCGGTTGGAGGTGATGACGACCACCGGTGGCCGCTCGGCCCGCACCGTGCCGATCTCCGGGATGGTCACTTGGAAGTCGGAGAGGATTTCGAGGAGGAAAGCCTCGAAGGGCTCGTCGGTGCGGTCCAGCTCGTCCACCAGGAGGACCGGGGGGCCCTCTTCGTGGGGCTCCAGCGCCTCCAGAAGTGGGCGGCGGATCAGGAACGGAGGGGTGAAGACGTCGGCGGCGAGCCCCTCCCGGTCGGCGTCGTCGGCCGCCTCGGCGATGCGGATCTCGATCATCTGGCGGGCATAGTTCCACTCGTACACGGCCGAGGAGACGTCCAGACCCTCGTAGCACTGCAGGCGGATCAGTCGCCGCCCCAGCGTCGCCGCCAGGACCTTGGCCACCTCGGTCTTTCCCACCCCCGCCTCCCCCTCCAGGAAGAGGGGGCGGCCCAGCTCCAGCGCCAGGAAGAGGGAGGTGCCGAGGCTCCGGTCGGCCACGTAGTCGCCGTCCGCCAGGAGCTCCAGCGTCTCGTCGATGTCGGCCGGGACCGGGCGCCCCTCCGCTATCGGCATGCCTCCACGGCCCGCCGCGCCATGACGCCCACCAAGTGGGCGCGGTAGTCCGCCCCGGCCGCCAGGTCCGATACCAGGTCGCCGGACGGCACCTCCATGCCCTCCAGCGCGCCAGGTGAGAAGTCGGCGTCCAGCGCCTCCTCCATGGACTCCACCCGGAAGACGGCGCGACCCGCCCCGGTTACCGCCACACGCACCCCGTCGCCCCCCTGC
>CAKZOQ010000648.1 GCA_937136445.1 uncultured Gemmatimonadota bacterium | reverse complement strand
CCACGCCGACGATCTCCCTCCAGAAGGGGTCCTCGCCGGTGGGGTCGGAGAAGGTGATGCGACGGCCTACCGGGTCGTCGTCGGGGAACCAGCGCGCCGCCAGCGTCTCGTTGATGAGGACGACCTCCCGGTCCCCCTCCACGTCCGAGTCCAGGAAGGCCCGGCCCTGCGCCAGCTCCATCCCCATGGTGGAGAGGTAGTTCGGGGTGATCTGGCGGACCCATGCGGCCCGGCTCTCGCCCATCCGGGGAAGGGGGGTCCCCTCGATGTAGAAGGAGACGTCTCCGTCGAAGCCGGTGAGGGGCACGGTGCTGGTCACCGCCACCGCCTCCACGCCGGGGACGGCGGCCACCCGCTCCTCGAACTCCTGGACGAAGGAGACCCGGTCGGGGGTCTCGTAGCCGCCCCCCAGGATGACCTGCATGCTGGTGACACCGGCGGGCTCGAAGCCCAGGTCCACCGAGCGGAGGTTCTGGAAGCTCCGGGTGAGGAGCCCGGCCCCCACCAGGAGGACCAGGGCCAGGGCCACCTGCCCCGAGACCAGCAGATTCCGCACCCGCGCCCCGGAGCCGCCCATGGCTCCCCGCCCGCCTTCCCGGAGCGACTCCCGCAGGTCGGCGCCACCGGCTCGGAGCGCCGGGATGAGGCCGAAGACCAGTCCGGATGTCAGGGGGACCAGGGCCGTGAAGGCCAGGATCCGCCCGTCCACCGCCACCTCCTCCAGCCGAGGTGTGCCCGCCGGTGCCAGGGAGACCAGCAGGTCGGTGGCCAGGAAGGCCACGCCCACGGCGGCGATGCCCCCCACCACGGCCAGGACCAGGCTCTCGGTGAGGAGCTGCGCCACGATCCGGCGTCGGCCGGCCCCCATGGCGAAGCGGACCGCCAGCTCGGAGGCCCGGCTGGTGGCGCGGGCCAGGAGGAGGTTGGCGACGTTGACGCAGGCCACCAGGAGGACCAGGCCCACCGCAGCCAGGAGGACCAGGAGCCCCGTCCGCGTGTCCGCCGTGAGGTCCTCCCGCAGGGGGACGGCGCGGAAGCTCATGTCGGTGTTGCTCTCGGGGTAGCGGGCCTCCAGCCGGCGTCCCAGCTCGGCCATCTCGGCCTGGGTGGTGCCGGGATCCGTCCCCTGGGTGACCCGCGCCACCATCCGCCAGGAGTACCCGCCCCGCCCGCCCGCCACGGCCTGCTCGTCGATGCCCGGGTGGGTCCAGAGGTCGGCGTTGGGGAGGAAGGGAGGGCGAAGCCCGGAGGGCATCACTCCGGCGACCTCCACCGACTGCCCGCTGAGCGTCAGCGTCCGCCCGACGATGGAGGGGTCCGCACCGAAGGCCCGGTGCCAGAAGCCGTCGCTCAGCACCACCCGGGGGGCGGCCCCGGGACGATCGTCCTCGGGCTGCAGGCCGGCGCCCAGTTGGGGCTCCACCTGCAGCACCCGGCTGAACATGCCCTCCGTGACCTGGGCGCCCAGGAGCTGCTGAGGCTGATCCGGGTCGGTCCAGGTGGGGGACCAGCCGCCCCAGGCCGCCGCCGCCTCCAGCGTCGCGGCCTCGTCGCGCAGCGAGGCGAAGTTGGCGTAGGAGAGCCATTCGTCGGCGGGGCCTCCCCGTCGGGTGACGTCGGTCCAGACGTTCACCAGCTCGTGGGATTCGGGGAAGGGAAGCGGACGGAAGAGGATGCCGTCCACCACGCTGAAGATGGCCGTGTTGAAGCCGATCCCCAGCGCCAGCGTGAGGACCGCCACCCCGCTGAAGACGGGGTTCCTGCGAAGCTGTCGCAGGGCGTAGCGCAGGTCGTGCGTCAGGGTGTCCTTCCAGCCGCCCATCGTCTTCCTCCTCGTCGTCCGTCCCTGGTGTCGTCGCATCTCCGATTTGGCTCGCCCCACGTCGCCGAAGCGCCGAACGGCTTCCGCCTGCGCCGCCTCGCGCTCCCAGCCCCGCGCCACCAGGTCCTCGGTGGTGCGCTCCAGATGGAAGCGGAGCTCGTCGTCGAGCTCCTCCTCGAGACCGGCTTCGTCCACACGGATGCGGAGGAGCCGCCGTTTCCGTTCCTCGTCGCCCTTCCCCATGGCTTCGCTCCCCCGGTGATCGCCTTCGCATCGCATCGCGGCCGCCCCCCGTCCTCCCCAGCCCTCTAGGTCGCGGGACCTCGCGCCAGCGCCTTCGCCACCGCCGCCGAATAGCGGTCCCAGGCCTCCTCCTCATGCCGGAGTCGGGCACGTCCCGAGGGAGTGAGGGCGTAGTACTTGGCCTTCCGGTTGTTCTCCGAGAGCCCCCACTCCGCCTCGATCCATCCCTTGGCCTCCAGCCGATGCAGGGCGGGGTAGAGGGTGCCTTCCTCCACCAGGAGGGTGCCCTCGGTAGCCCCCTGGATCCACTCGGACACGGCGTACCCGTGCTGCTCGCCGTCGCTCAGCGCCGTGAGGATGAGGAGGTCCACGGTGCCGCGGATGAGGTTGAGGTTCCGTTCGGTCATGGTCGGTGGATGCCGGACGCCTTGGCGGAGTCGTCGGGGCTTCCCCTCGGGTTTCGAGGGGAGTGAAGGGCAGGATAGCTTGGACTCCCCTCGGGTGGCAAGGGGTGCGCGCACCGACTCCTGCTAGAAGAGGACCTCGGCGAAGTCCAGATCCTCCGACGCCAGGACGAAGGCGGTGGGGGGAAGCCCCTCGCTCATGGCCTGGAGCCGCCGATAGTAGGCCGGGAAGTCGTCGATGCCACCCGGCTCGGCCAGGCCCAGGATGACCAGGTCGGCGTCGGCGGACGACCTCCGGAGGGTCTCCGGGAACTGGCCCCGCTGGCCCACCAGCACCTCGATCTCGGCCCCGATCCGGAGCCCCTCGATCATGGACTCCAGGTTGGCGCGGGCGGCCTTGGCCGCCGCCTCGTCCCCCACCATGAGCTTCACGTACAGGGTGGCCCGACGCCACATGGTGCTGGTGCGGAGGAGGTAGCCCAGGAGCATCATGAGTCCGCCGTTCTTCTGCAGGCCGCCCCACCAGACGTCGATGCGGCGTCGATCCCCGAAGCCCCGTTCCGCATTGTGCCGAAGGAGGAGGAGATTCCGGCGCTGCCGGTGCATGAGCGCCAGGGTCTGGCAGTACTCCTCCAGGTGGTCGGGCTGCGTGGTGGTGCCCATGAGGACGGTGTTGGGGACCAGGGGCCCGAAGCCGTAGGTGGAGACGAGCCGCTCCATCCCCTGGAGCGGTGTGGGAGCCTCGTCCACCCGGACCAGCGAGCGGATGCCCCGACGCGTCAGGTACTCGGAGATCCGTTCCTCGGCGTCGGCCCGGGCGGCGCTCCCCCGGGAGCCCTGGGGCAGGATGGTGGCCACCGTCATGAGGGCGCGCCCCTGGGTGAGGGGGTGGGCCAGCTCCACCAGGTGCCACCGCCCGCTGGGGGCGCCGGAGAGGACCAGGATGTTGGGACGCCAGTTCTTGGCGTCAGGCTCGTCCCCGGCCAGGCGAAAGAGGATCTTCTGCGCTGCCGAGAGGAGGACGCCTCGCCGCACGTCGCCCCAGGTCGTGCGCATCTCCCGGCGCTCCAGCCACAGATAGACCCCCAGGATCACCACGCCCGCCGCTACCGTCGCCGCGGCGTTGATGAGGAGCATGATGGCGAAGCACCCGGCAGCGCCCAGGAGCGAGACCGACCAGTGCACCCGGAAGGAGGGTCGGAAGGAGGGGCTCCCAAGGAGGTTCTCCAGCCCGGCGCCCAGGTTCACGCTGAGGTAGGAGGCCAGGAAGAACATGGTGAGGATGGGCGCGATGACGTTGAGCTCCCCGAGCGTCACCGCCGCCAGGGCCACCCCCAGGGTGACCACCGTCCCGATCCGGGGCTCGTCGTCCGGGCCGCTCCCTCGACCCAGGATGCGCATCCAGCGCGGGAGCACGCCGTCGCGGGCCAGCGCCTGGAGGACGCGCGGGGCACCCAGGATGCTCCCGAGGGCGCTGGAGAGGGTCGCGCCCCACACCCCGAGGAGGATCGCGTCGCCCCAGAAGGCGATGCGCCGCATGATGAGCGGGTCGTCGATGAGGGTCTGGGCATCGGCCCGGGTGGAGAGCACCAGCGGCAGCACCATGTAGACGACGTAGCCGACCCCCAGAGCCGCCAGCGTCCCCCGAGGTATGGAGCGCGACGGGTCCTTCAGGTCGCCGCTCATGTTGACTCCGGCCTCGATCCCCGTGACGGCGGGGAAGAAGACCGCCAGCACCACCCAGAAGCCGGCCTCCGGGTTGCTCGGCGGCTGGAGCTGGAGCTCGGTGGCCTCCACCGGACTCCCGAAGAAGAAGGAGAGGAGGGAGATGGCGATGGCCGCCATGATGAAGTACTGGGCCCGGATGACCAGGCGGGCGCTGACGATGGCCAGGACCGCCACGACGACGGTGGTGATGGCCGCCAGCACCGTCTGGTCCACGGCGGGGAACACCCGCACCACCGATTCGGCGAAGCCGATGGTGTAGAGGGCCACGGAGAAGGCCAGCGCGAAGTAGACGGGGATCCCCACCGCCCCTCCGGTCTCCACCCCCAGCGACCGGCTGATCATGAAGTACGCCCCGCCGGTCTCCACCCTCCGGTCGGTGGCGATGGAGGCCATGGAAAGGGCCGTCAGCGCCGTGATGGAGGTGCAGATGGTGACGATGAGGAGGGTGTTCCAGAGTCCGACGTTCCCCACCACCCACCCGAACCGCAGGTACATGATGACGCCGAGGATCGTCAGGATCGACGGCGTGAACACCCCGGCGAAGGTCCCGAAGCCGGCACCGCCCCCACCAACGGAGCCGTTGCCGGAGCGGCCGTTCCCACCCCGTCCTTCCGTGCCGCGTCCTGATCCGGCGGAGGAGCGGTCGTCGGCGACGCTCCGGACGGGGGGGCGCGGGCTCTCGGGCACGGGGGACTCGGGGTGGTGGGAGCGGGGGGAGCGCGGAACGGGCCGGGGGAGGCCCCCATGGCGACGCCCCGCAAAGGTAGGGGGGAGTGCGGCAGGGGGGGAGCCCGGCTCCTGCCGAGCGCTTTCTCTGCGACCGCTCGGCCTAATCCGCGGGCGACTCGTCCAGGCCGGTGCGCTCCGGCACCAGGGCACCCAGCGACATCACCATCTTCACACCCTCTTCCACCGAGAAGCCCGTCTGCACCATCTCCTCGGCCTTCACCACCTGAAGGAAGCCTGTGGTGGGGTTGGGAGTGGTGGGCACGAAGACCGTCACCCAGTCCTGGCCTTCCTGCTGGAACCCCCCGGTGACGAAGGCTACCGCCCGCATCCCCGGTCGGGGAAACTCGATGAAAACCACCGATTTGAAGGCCCGGGCGCCGGGGCCCTGGAAGGCCGCCACCACCTGTTTCGCCGCTCGGTAGACCACCCGCACCAGGGGCACCCGCAGAACCACCGCCTCGCCCAGGTTCAGAAGCCTCTGGCCCACCACCCGGGAGGTGATCTCGCCCAGAAGGTAGAGCGCAGCCACCAGGATGCCCAACGACAGCAGGGCCCTGGCCAGGACCGGCCAGTGGGCCAGCGCCGGATCCACCACCGGGAGGAGGATTCCGGAGGTGACGTTGAAGAGGACGCGGAGGACGAGGACGGTGACGAGGATCGGTACCAGCGCCACCAACCCCTGGGCCATTCTCCGTCGAAGGCGGAGGAGTGCACGCTGGATCAGGGAGCGGTCGGAGGAGGACATGGAGTGGAGGCGTGGGCCGACGGTTGCGAGCGGAGGGGCCGGGGAGTAGAGGATGGAGGGCTGCCTGGTCCTCCCGCCAGGGAGGGTGGCGGCAGCCGGATGTCGAGTTCGCGGCGTGTGGTGCGACTGGAGGGTGAGGGGACGGAGCCGCCGTCCTCCGAACCACGAGATGGAGGTGAACGATGAATCGGTTCCTGGTACTGCCCCGGGATCCCCAGGGGGCCTGGGACGACGTCAGTCCCGCGGAGATGCAGCGGATCGTCGAGAAGTACGTGGCCTGGGGGGACGGCCTGCGGTCGGCGGGGAAGATGGAGACGGGGGAGAAGCTCCGGGACGGGGAGGGGAAGGTGTTGCGCGGCGAGGGTGAAGCGCTGGCCGTGAGCGACGGGCCCTTCGCGGAAGCCAAGGAGGTCGTGGGTGGCTTCTGGATCCTTCAGGCCCGGGACCTGGAGGAGGCCACGGAGCTCGTCGCCGACTGCCCCCATCTGGCCTTCGGCAGCCTGGAGCTGCGCGCCATCGAGTCCGCGGGGGCGCCAGCGGCGTGACGAACGTGTCGGGTGTCGCCCGTCTGGTGGACGACCTCTTCCGGCGGAGCGCAGGGGAGATCACGGCGGTGCTGGTCCGCCGCACCGGCGGGCTGCACCTGGACGCGGCGGAGGAAGCCGTCCAGGAGGCCTTCGTGCAGGCCTGGAGGCGCTGGCCCTGGTCCGGGGTGCCCGCCAACCCCAGGGGCTGGCTGTACCGGGTCGCCTCCCGGCGGGCGCTGGACACCCTTCGGACCCGGGAACGCCGAAGCGGCCTTCTGGGCGATGCGGCCCGGGAGGCCGGGGCCACGGAGGCGGGGGTGGAGGGCGGCGACCTGGCAGGCGTGGGCCTGGGCGGCCCTCCG
>CAKZOQ010000647.1 GCA_937136445.1 uncultured Gemmatimonadota bacterium | reverse complement strand
CTGCGCAACCTCATGGACCTGAAGGTCTTCGTGGACACCGCGGCGGACCTTCGGCTCATCCGCCGCATCCGGCGGGACGTGCGGGAGCGTGGTCGCTCGGCCGAGTCGGTGCTGGAGCAGTACGAGCGCACCGTCCGGCCCATGCACAACGAGTTCGTGGAACCCAGCAAGCGCCACGCGGACCTCCTGGTGCCGGAGGGCGGCCACAACCGGGTGGCGGTGGACCTGGTGGTGAACCGGATCCGGGATCTCCTGGAGGAGCGGACGGGCGCCGCCGGGAGCTGAGGCCGACCTCCGCCGGCCCGACCGAAGTCAGCCCAGCGAGGGGTCCACCACCGCCTTGGTGACCTGCTCCGCCTCCACGTCCGCCAGCGCCTCGCCGGCCCGCGACAACCCGTAGCGTCCCCCGATGATCCGGCGGAAGGGGAGGTGGGCCCGGTGTCGTCCCAGGACCGCCAGGGCCCGCGCCAGGTGATGGAAGTCGGTGCCCCACTGCCCTCGCAGCTCCACGTGCTTCCGGTTCATCTGGGTGTGGGGGTTCAACGGGATCTCGCCGGCGTCGGTGTAGTGCCCCGCCACCACGTACCGGCCGCCGTCGCGAATCAGGTCCAGCCCCTCGCCCACGGCCGCCGGGGCTCCGGTGGCCTCCAGCACCACGTCCGGCCCCCGCCCCCCGGTCCGCTCCCGGATCGCCGCGGCTCGCTCCGCCGGGGTCGTCTTCCGGATGTCCCAACTCTCGTCCACCCCCATCCCCACCGCGAGGGTCAGCCGATCCTCCGGCGCACCGAACATCCAGACCCGGGCTGCCCCGGAAAGGGCGGCGAAGGCGGCGGCGGAGAGCCCCACCGGCCCGGCCCCCTGCACCAGCACCGTCTCCCCAAGACGGACCTCCGCCCGATCCACCGTTGCGAAGCCGGTGAAGAGACCGCAGCCACCTCCGATGACGTCGTCGGCTTCCAGGCCCTCGGGCACCTTGAGGATGCGCACGCCGGGGCGCAGGTGGATCCGCTCGGCCCAGCCACCCAGCAGCCCGTCCTCCACCCCGTAGGTGATCCCGTAGACCCTACGACTGGGGCAACGGTTGGGCTGCCGTCCCACCAGGCAGTGCCAGCAGGCGTGGCAGACCTCGTGGACGTCCAGGAAGGTGACCACGTCTCCCTCCTCGAGTGGCTCCCCGAGGGCGTCGGCCCGAACCCCTCGGGACTCCAGGATGCGGCCCACGCTCACATGGCCGGGTAGCAACGGATAGGGAACGCCTTCCAGCCGACCGTGGAAGAGGTGGACGTCGGTGCCGCAGACTTCGGAGGCGACGGTCTCCAGGAGGACGCTCCCCTCCTCGAGGACCGGGTCTGGGAGTTCCCGGATCTCCACGGGTTCACCGGGGGCGGGAATGACGGCGGCGCGGACGGCCATGGAGGTCGGGGAGGATGGAGGGAGGTCAGGTCCCGGGACAGCGACGAAATCCGGAGTCGGAGTCCGCCACGGACACGAGGGTGAGGGAGCGCACCACCGTGGTGCCGAAGACGCCGGTGCCGTCCCCCCGGATGCTGGGAACGCGCACCTGGCCCGACGGATTGAAGTTCCCGCCTCGGACCCAATTCACGAAATTCCTGTCGGCGGCGGTGATGGTGACGTCTCCCCGGCCCGGCGGAGGAAAGCCCTCCTGAAGTGCCAACGCCAGGTCCTGGTCCAGGTCGAAGCGGTCGAAGAGCCCGAACTCGCCTGGATAGCTGATGGTGGTGTCGGCGGCGGAGATGGAGAGGCCCAGGAGGTAGAGGGGGTCGTTCTCCGCGTCCACCGTCACACCCAGGGGCTCCAGAGCTTCGGTGACGCGGTGCAGGACCGTCTCCGCCACGTACGCCCAGGCCCCCCTGGAACGGCTCCACACGAGGGTGACGGGCTCGCCGCGGGGGAGGGCGCACACATCCCGGACTGGCAGACGGCCGTCGGATCGGCGCAACCTGAAGCCACCCGGGACCACGCTCTGGCTTTCGAGCATCCCGCCGTCCGGCAGGTCCACGGCCAGCTCCAGGGTGTCGCCCGGCCGGAAGACCACCGCCTCGGGAGAGATCCCGTAGCAGCTCCCATCGCCGTCCACCGGCGACGACACCAGGCAGTCCTCCTGGGGCGACGCTGCCAGCTCCAGGGTGAAGCCATCGCTGGGTCGCACGACGCGCACGGCAGCGCCGGGCACGGGGTCGGAGGTCCCCCCGGGACCCAGCGTGCGGTGCAGGAAGACGGTGAGCCGATCCTCGACCCCACCTCCCAGCCTCGGCACGTCGAGCTGAAGGTAGGCCTCCGCCACCACCACGTCCTCCGGATCCACCAGCATGACCTCGTCCAGGGCGCAGCCCGCCGCGCCCCACGTCAGGACGAGGGCGAGGAGGAACCGGACCCGGCGCGCCGCCACGTCCGCCATCAGAACCTGATCTCGAGGCCGATGGTGGGTAGGACCGGGAACATGGAGATCCCGGAGCGGGTGGGGGGCTGCTCCTGGTACTCGAAGAAGTAGAAGAGCACGTTCCGGTGATTGTAGGCGTTCACCAGGTTCAGATACGGCGTGACGGTGCCCCAGGGGGG
>CAKZOQ010000646.1 GCA_937136445.1 uncultured Gemmatimonadota bacterium | reverse complement strand
CGCCGCGGCCCTCTACAACAACCTGGTCCGGCTCCGGCACAACGTCTCCATGGCGTGGTCCAACATCGACGTGCTTCTGAAGCAGCGGCACGACGAACTCCCCAACCTCATCGAGACCTGCAAGGGGTACATGGAGCACGAGCGGGAGACCTTCCAGCGGGTGGTGGAGGCACGAAATGCCGTGGCCCGGGCCCGTCGGGACGAGGACGTCGGGGCCCTGGGACCGGCCGAGATGGCGTTGCGCCTGGGGCTGGGATCGCTCTTCGCGCTCTCCGAGGACTACCCGGAGCTCCGGGCCAACGAGACCTTCCAGCACCTTCAGCGACGCATCACCCAGCTGGAGAACCAGATCGCCGATCGGCGGGAGCTGTACAACGCCTCCGTGACCAACTTCAATGTGCGGCAGCAGCAGTTCCCCGACGTGCTCCTGGCACGGAATCTGGGCTTCCAGCCGGCGGATCTCCTGGAGTTCGACGAGTCGGAGCTTGAGGAGGTGGACATGAAGGGGGCCTTCGACTGATGCCCGAAGGACTCGTCCTCGCCGTCCGGAGCATGGGGACCTTCCCCTGGGTTCTCTTTCTGGTGGGGGGCGGTGGCCTCACGGTCTTCGCCTTCATGATGTGGCGTCGATCCTTCCAGAACGCCCGGGTCATGGAGGACACCCCCACCTCGCGCATCCGCTCCGCCGCCCAGGGCTTCGTGGAGCTCGCCGGGATGCAGGAGACGGCGATGGACCGGCCCCCGACGGCGCCCCTCACCGGCCGGGAGGTGACCTGGTGGTCCTACTCCATCGAAGAACGGAAGACCTACCGGGACTCCGACGGGCACCGGAAGACGCGGTGGGACACCGTGGAGTCCAAGACCAGTCCCCACCTCATCCGCCTCCTCGACGACACGGGCGAGGTGGTGGTGAATCCGGCGGGCGCCGACGTGACACCCTCGGTGAAGCGCGTCTGGTACGGGAGCAGCCCGCAACCCACCCGGAGCCCGGGAGGCGGTGGGTTCAGCCTCTTCAGCGGGAGCGGGCGCTATCGGTACACGGAGTCCTACATGCGCCCTGGCGAGCCACTCTTCGCCCTGGGTCACTTCGAGACCCGAAACAGCGCACCCGACACCGAGGAGCGTGCCCGGCGGCGGACGGAGCTGTTGGCCGCGTGGAAGGAGGACCCGGCGGCGCTGGTGGCGCGCTTCGACGAGGACGGCGACGGTCGGGTGGACATGCGGGAATGGGAGCGGGCGAGGGAGGCGGCGAAGGCGGCGGTGGAGGAGCAGGCCGCCCGGGAGGCACGGAAGCCGGAGGCGCACCTCCTCCTCAAGCCGCCCAACGGGCGCCCCTTCCTCCTGTCGGTGAAGAGCCAGGACGAGTTGGCCCGGAGCTACCGCATCCGGGCCGTGGGGTGGGTCCTCCTCTTTCTGCTCGGTGTGGTGGCCTGTGGGGTCCTCCTCACCGGGCGGTTGGGCTCGTGAGGCACCTGTGCGGTAGCGGCGGTGGGAGGATCGCGTGGCTCGCCCTGCACGTGGCCGCCGCCCTCCTGGTCCCGACCGGGGCCCTCCTGGCCCAGACGACGGAGACACCCGGCGACCGGGTGCCCGCCGCCGCCTCGGTGCAGGCCCTGGCATGGCTCCAGGGGTGCTGGCAGGCGGGATCCACCGAACGGCCCGTCGAAGAGGTGTGGATGGCGCCCCGGGGCGGCGTGATGGTGGGCATGGGCCGATCGTTGCGTGCGGACGGGTCGGCGGGGTGGGAGCACCTCCTGCTGTCCGTGCGGGAGGGACGCCTGACCTACTCTGCGCTTCCGTCCGGGCAGGCCCTCACCCACTTTCCCGCCACCGAGCTGGGGCCGGGGAGGGTCCGCTTCGAGAATGCGGACCACGATTTCCCCCAAGCGCTACTCTACCGGCGGGTGAGCGCCGATGCGGTGGTGGCGTCGGTCTACGGGTCGGTGGCGGATTCCGAGCCGGCCTTCCGCCTGCGGTACGCACGGGTGGCCTGTCCGTCGTGAGCCTCTACGCACCCCTGGTCACCACCCTGGCGGCCCTCTCCTTCGTGGC
>CAKZOQ010000645.1 GCA_937136445.1 uncultured Gemmatimonadota bacterium | reverse complement strand
CGGCGCCACCACGTCGTAGCTCCGGATGGTGCCGCGGACGACGGCGTCGGCCTGGTCCTCGCCGGCGGTGCGTATCCCCAGGGCCCGGGGAAGATTCCGCAGCAGCTCGTCGTAGAGCTCTCCCTCGATGTCGAACCGGTCCGTTTCGTTCTCGAAGGGCTGGACGGCGATGGTCTCGATGTGCTCCGGCGGGAAGCTCCCGGCGGTGAAGGAGTAGACGCACCCCGACACGCTCCCCAGGAGGAGGGTGGCCGCCAGAAGGGCCGGTCCGGCGAAGAACGCCCCGGCGGGGCCCGGACGGCGTCTTCGACTCAACGGGCCCCCCGGATGCCCGCGGGATCCCAGATGTCCGGAGGGAAGGACTCCACCCGCTCCATCGATGCCCTGGTCAGGTGGAGCTCCCGGAAGGCGGTGAGGTCACGGTAGGTGGCCTCCAGCGGATATCGGCTCTCGGGCACCAGCTCCACCTGCACCCGCTCCACCACGTGGTCACCCCGGAGGCGCTCCACCTGCCGCACCCGTCCCTCGACGATGCGGTAGTGGACCAGGGAGTCGTCGGGATACCGGTACCGGAGGCGCAGGGCCTCTCCTTCCAGCCGTTCGGCGCCCATGAGCTCGACGCCGTACTGGGCCCGGAAGACGCCCAGCACCCCCCACATGAGCTCCGGGGGTGGCAGCAGATCCTGCGGGGCCCCGGGCGGCAGCCGGTACTCCCCATCCACGAGGGCCGCCCGGATGGCCGTCTCCCCACTCCCCAGGAAAAGGTCGAGGCGCGCCCGATAGGGAGGCTCGATGCGGGCCACGCCCCGACCGCTGATGCGGCTCCCCGACTCGTTGAGGCGCCAGTCGAAGACGATGCGGAGGGGCTCCTGAAGGGCCGTCCGGTCCTCCAGCGCCAGGGCGAGCTGCATGGGGTCGGGCGCCGGCTCCACCACCGCAGGCGGCGCCGTGGCGCAGGCCGCTGCCGTGGTCAGGGCGAGCCCGACGACGGCCGAGCGGAGGTGCCCCGGGCGCGTGCGCTGGAGGAGAGAAACGAGGGGGGAAGGCGGTGTGCCGATCATGTCGATGGAAGATACACTGTGAGTCTCGAGAGCGCGTAGCTCTCCTCCTCCAACCCCGCCGCCATGCCTGCAGGTCCCGTCTACATTGCCTCCGATGTCCACGCGGGGGCCACCGCCCCGGAGCAGGAGCAGGCCTTTCTCGACTGGTTGGAGCATGCGGCGGCCTCCGCGGCCTCCATCCTCCTCAACGGTGACCTCTTCGATTTCTGGTTCGAGTACCGCGGAGGCCGCATCCCTCCGGGCTACGACCAGCTCCTGGCGGCGCTTCGACGCACGGTGGACGGCGGCACCCCGGTGACGCTCATGGGAGGCAACCACGACTGGTGGGGCGGACGGTACCTCCGGGAGGAGGTGGGGCTGGAGTTCCTCCAGGAGCCCGTGGTGCGCCGGCTGGCGGGCCACCGCACCCTCGTGGCCCACGGCGACGGCCTGGGCGCGGGCGATCTGGGGTACCGGGCGCTGAAGCTCCTCCTCCGCTCCCGGCCCACCCGGTTCGCCTTCGCCCAGCTCGGCCCCACCCTCGGCGACATCCTCGCCGGTCGGGTGTCCCGGACCGACATGCGCTGGGGCCGCATCACCGAGGGCGATCGGGAGCGGGCGGCGGCGCTGCAGACCTGGGCGAAGGACACCCTGGACCGGCGTCCCGAGCTGGACCTCGTGCTCCTGGGGCACGCCCACATCCCCGCCAAGGTGGAGGTGCCGGGTCCGGGCTCCTCGGGGACCGGGCGCTGGTATCTCAACTCCGGCGACTGGGTGCGGCACCGAAGCTACCTGGTGCTGAAGGAGGGAACGGAGCCGGCCATGATGAGGTGGACCGGAGAGCCCTCGCCCGGCCGGCGCGAGTCTACGGGAGAGGCACCCGGATCGTGAGTTCGGCGGCGCCGGTGTCGGCGGCGCGGATCTGAAGCTCCAGCGGATCCGGGAAGTCCTGGAGATGGGCGGAGACGAAGGCGTCGGCCCCGCCCAGGAAGAGGAGGAAAATCCCCAGGGCGACCCAGTCCTCCTGCTGCTGTTGACGCGCCTCGACCAGCCCGGCGACCTCCTGGAAGCCCTCGTCTTCCTCCAGCGCCGCCTCGATCTCGTCGGGGTCGGTGACCCCTTCCCGCTCCAGGCGCCGGGTGAGGACGCTGCGTTGGAGGTCCCGTCGGTCCCGGGCCTCGCCCAGGCGGAGTTGGGTCTTCAGGTAGCCGAACGCCGTCCCGGCCTGGGCGGTGAAATAGAAGGCGCCCCGGTTGTAGGACCCGATGGCGGCATGTCCCCAACCCGGCAGGAGAACGGCTCGCAGAAAGGCTCCGCCGGGGCTCGCACCCGACCCGTCCCGCAGCTCCAGTGAATCCAGAGGCACGGCAGGAAGCTCCTGCTGCGCTTCCAGGCCCTCGGCCCCGGCGAGACCCATCAGGAGGAAGAAGACAGCCATCCCCGGGACCCGGGCGCGGGTGGAGCGGCATGGCTTCCGGAGACGTCGGACGAGGCGATGATTCATGGCCGCCAACGATAGACCAAGGGGACCCCGCCTTCAATGACGGCGGCCCCTTCCGCCGCGGTGGGCGAGAGGGGCCGTCGAGAGGGTGGCGGGAGCGCGTGGGAATCGAACCCACCCACCCGGGGTCTAGCCGGGCTGCACGGTTTTGAAGACCGCCGGAGACACCAGTCCCCCTGCACCCCCGAAGCGGAGGAAGGTCCGTCGCCCTCCTCCCGGGGTCAATCCCCCCCACCGGCGGCCCGCCGCCGGCGTCACCGGGGTCCGCCGCCTCGGTGGAAGAGCCCCACGGTCCACTGGGTGCCTGCCGGGAAGTTCTTACCTGCCAACGGGTAACGTGCTCCCACCTCGAGTGCTGTCGAGGATGTGGCTTGCCAGGTGAGGGCCGGTTGGAGGTAGACGATCCGTCGGGCATCGCTGCCCACCCGGAGTCCCTGGATGGAGCCGTTGGTGCCGAAGACCCCGTCCAGCACCAGCTTCCCTCCCAGGCGGGAGGTGAAGGACCCGCCCACTTCCGCCAGGAGGAGCCGTTCGTCGCCGGGATCTCGGGTGGTCTCCTCGTTGAGGGTACGCCAACGGTATCCCAGCCAGAGGACGCCGTAGGCCGGTGTGGGCCA
>CAKZOQ010000644.1 GCA_937136445.1 uncultured Gemmatimonadota bacterium | reverse complement strand
CCCCGCCGCTGCGCCGCCTCCAGGGCATCGAAGGCCACCGCGGCGGGATCCCCGCCCTGCTGGCCCCGGATGAACTCGGCGCCGATGCGTTCCGCCCAGATCCCGAGCTGCTCCACCGCCCCGGCACGGAAGGTGTCCGCGGCGGCCACCATGACCGACTGGCCCTCCGCGACCAGGTGGTGGGCCAGCTTCGCCACGGAGGTGGTCTTCCCCACCCCGTTGATCCCCACCATGAGGTAGACGGTCGGCGGGGTCTCGGCGGCCTGGAGCTCGGCATCCACGGAGGGCTGGAGGATGATGCGGACTTCCTCGACGAGCGCCTCCCGGAGTCCCGCCAGCCCCCGGACCTTCCCGCGCCGTGCCAGCTCCTCCACGTGGTCCACCAGGCGAAGGGTCGCGGGGACGCCGAAGTCGGCGGCCAGCAATCGCTCCTCCAGCTCCTCCAGCGACTCGTGGTCCATGCCCCCGGCGGCCACCCGCACGTCGGTGAGGGCCAGATCCACCACCTTCTTCCAGAGGGACTTCTTCTTTTCCGGCTTCTTCTTGAAGAGTCGATTCATGGAGCACGGCGCGGCGGGTGCGGAGGAGGGGGAACAGGGCTCACCGGAGGCCGACGCGACGACGTCCGATCCACTCCAGGCAGAGCAGGAGGATGACCAGCGCGTAGGGCCACACCATGGTGCGAAGATCGCCTCCGCCCTGGAACCCCGCCTGGCGTGTCGTGACCTCCGGCGCATCGGGCTCGATGGGGGGTGGGAGGAGCTCGTCCGTGGTGCGAGCGACGTCCAGGCGGCCCGAGCCTGCAGCCTCCCCAGCCAGATCCGTGGCGGACCAGCGATAGGGACCCGGCCCCAGCTCCGGACCCACGGCCGTGCCGCCGCCGGGCAGCACCGCCTCGGCCACCACGGCGTCGGTGGAGTCCCGGAGCTCCAGCCGGACGGAATCCTCCGCCTCGCCAGGAATGCGCCACCGGGTCGCCTCGCCGCGAGACACGACCGGCGCCTCGGGGCGCACCTCTGCCACCTGGAGTCCCGCATCGTCCTGGAGGAGCCACCCGGCCAGCGCGGCCCATAGGCGACGGTAGGCCTCCCGGGGCTCACCCTCGCGGGCCGCCCACCGCCAGTAGCCCTGGGTGAGGGGAATCACCCGCCTGGCCCCACCCTGCCGGTCGAGGATCACCGCCGCCTCGGCCCGCCCGCTACCTCCGAGGCGCACCTGCAGGGGGGGCGCGACCCCGACCCAATCCGCCACCAGGAAGAGCTCCCCCAGAGGCGGGAGGGCGTCGAAGTCCAGCCCGGCGAGGGTGCCGGCCACCGGGGAGGGGGGTACGTCGGAGGAGGCGTACCACTCCCCTCCCTGGGGTGGGGCCACCTCCACCCCGAGCGCCTGGGCGCCGGCCCGATCCCGGGGCCACAACAGGCGCCGCGGGGCGAGACCCGCCAACGAGCGGCCCCAGCCCTCCTCCGAGCCTTCCAGGCCATGGAGAACCAGAAGCGCCGCCCGGGACGCAGCTTCCCGCACCGCCGCCGAATCCACCGCCGTCCCACGCTCCAGCGCCCGACCCATGGGGAGGAAGGCGTCGGGTCCCACCCGGAGGAACCCCGCCGTCGGCAGGCCGGTGACCTGCCCCAGGACCGGGAGCAGGTACCGGGGCTCCCAGTCGGGGGCGAGGCTCACCAGGACCACCGCGTCCTCGTCGAAGCCCGCGCCGGCGTAGGCCACGGCCACGTCGTCCTCGGCGAAGGCGTCCCCTCCTTCGCCGCCCTGGCCGGCGTCCCCACCCGCAATCCCCACCTCCGCCACGTACCGCAACTGGCCCTCGGCCTCCGGCGGCGGGAGGGTCACCGCCGCTGAGGTCCGTCGTCCCGGTGCAGGAGCCGGCACCGTCCTGGTGGCCACCAGACGGCCCTCCTCCCGGATCCGCACCACCAGCGAGTCCACGGCCCCGGCCCCCCCCGCCGCCCCCGCCTCCGCGAAGAGCTCCACGGAGGCCTCCCGGGGCACGTCCCGGCGAACGACGTCAGGGACGTCGAGGCGTGTGACCCCGGCGTTCCGGATCGCTCCACCGAAGCGCTCGAACGCCACGGACATCGGCACCTGATCCAGCACGGCCTCCACCTCCACCGGATCGTGGAACCGGAGGTCGGAGAGGACCCGGACCTCCCGGGCGCCTCCCTCCGCAGCGCGGGCCAGCGCCTCGGCGAGGGCGGTCCGGGAGGCAGGAGCGGCGGAGTCCTGGGCGAGGCCGTCCCCGAAGGGCACCACCCGCCATCCCTCCCCCCGAAGCGCGTCCGCACGGGCACGTGCCGCCTCGGACGGCACCACACCCCCGTAGGTCACGTCCATGCTCAACGAGGTGTCGAGGAGCACCCAGCGGGCCCCGTCGGTCCCGGCACCTCCCCAGGGCAGCGACGGATCGAAGAGGAGGGCGAGCACGAGCAGGAGGACCGTCGCCCGGAGGGCCGCCAGCGCCCGGGCGCCGGCGACGGGAAGCTCGGCACGGGTATAGGTCCAGATGGCCCAACCGACGCAGACGCCCGCCAGGACCAGGAAGAGGAGGAGCCGCGTCACCCGCCCCGCTCGTCCGCAGCGGAGCCCTCACCGGCGGCATCCGCGGCGGACGTGAGGGCGGTACGCACCGGGCCGGCACCGGGAATGGACTCCAGGAGACCGAGCCGGACGTTGCGGGCGGCGAGCCAGCGGTCCCGATCGTCGTCCGGGACGGGATCGCCGGAGGGGAGGTCCACCGAAAGGGGATCGATCTGGCTCCCGCTCCGGAGCATCTCGTAGTGGAGGTGGGGCCCGGTGACGAGCCCGGTGGCGCCCACGTATCCGATGATGTCCCCCTGACGGACCCGGGTGCCCAGACCCACGCCGCTCCGGAAGCGGGACAGGTGGGCGTAGCGGGTCCGGAAGCCATTGGGGTGCCGGATCTCCACCAGGTTGCCGTAGCCCCCATTGGGTCCTCGGTGGACCACCACCCCGTCGGAGGTGGCCATGATGGGCGTTCCGGTGTCGGCGGCGTAGTCCACCCCACGGTGGGCGCGCCAGCGCTGGAGGACCGGATGGAAGCGGCCGGTGGTGAAGCGGGAGGAGATCCTGCGGTACTCCAGTGGCTTCAGGAGGAAGGCCCGCCGGACGGACTTGCCCTCCACGTCGAAATAGGAGCCCTCACCGTCGCCGTTGGGGTCGAACCAGATGGCGTGGTAGGCCGTCCCCGAGTTCACGAGTTCCGCCGCCAGAAGCTGCCCGGTGCGCATGGAGCCGTCGGGACGCACCTGGCGTTCGAAGACGAAGCGGTAGGTGTCGCCCACGCGGATCTGACGAGAAAAGTCCACCTGCCACTGGAAGACCCGGTCCAGGTAGTCGATGAGGCGATTCCGATCGCCCACAGGGATGCCGTCCAGCGCCGGATTCCGGATCACGGAGGTCCAGAGGACGGATTCGATCTGTCCCGAGGCGAAGAGGGTGTCGGCGTACACCGGCGTCTCGATGGTCTCCGAATCCCACCCCGAGCCCGTGCGACGGAGCCGAACCGTCTCGTCGGAGTTGATGGCCACGTCGATGGCCCGCACCTCGTCCATCCCGGCCTCGGCCCGGAAGGTGACCTCGGTCCCCGCCCGGATGCGGCGCGGGCTGGCCTGCTCCCGGAAGGAAAGGAGGAAGGCGTACTGGTCGTTGGGCTCCAGCTCCTCCAGGAGGAGCTGACCCAGCGTCTCACCCCGACCCACCCGCTCGATCCGGAGTTCCTCCGCGGGCTCCGCGAAGACCGGATCCAGCGTGCCCACGTCCGGCGCCCCGTCGCCGCAGGCGGCCAGGGCCAAACACACGGCGAGCCCCAGGACCCCGCGGGCCCTCGCGCTCCGTGTCGGCGGGTCGATCATCGGCTAGTCCATACTGTAGGGGACACCAGGACGCCCGGCGGGAGAGGGAGCCCCCGCCGGGCGGTCCACCACCATC
>CAKZOQ010000643.1 GCA_937136445.1 uncultured Gemmatimonadota bacterium | reverse complement strand
CAGGGTCAGGGAATAGCCTCGAAGGACCGTCCCCGACAGCCTGGAGCCGTCATGCGACCCACCATCCCCACCCTCACGCTTCTGCTTCTTGTCGTCCTGGTACCGGCGTCTCCGGCCTCCGCCCAGGAATGGCTGGACACCGACGCCCTGGGCGCGCTGAGCTGGCGCCTGGTGGGGCCCTTCCGTGGGGGCCGCTCTGTGGCCGTGGAGGGGGTCCGGGGTCAGCCGGAGACCTACTACATGGGGGCTACCGGCGGGGGCGTCTGGAAGACCACCGACGGCGGGGAGGTCTGGGAGAACATCTCCGACGGCTTCTTCGGCACCGGCTCGGTGGGAGCCGTGGCCGTGGCCGAGTCGGATCCCAACCTGGTGTGGGTGGGGATGGGGGAGCACGCCGTGCGGGGCGTCACCACCTCCCACGGGGATGGTGTCTACCGCTCCACCGACGCGGGTCGCACCTGGTCCCACATGGGATTGGAGGGCACGCGGGCCATCTCCCGCATCGAGATCGACCCCCGGAATCCGGATCGGGTCTTCGTCGCAGCGCAGGGATCCCCGTACGGGCCCACGGAGGACCGCGGCATCTACCGGACCATCGACGGGGGGGAGAGCTGGGAGAAGGTCCTCTACGTCCACGAGGAGTCGGGGGCCACCGAGCTGGCCATGGACATGACCAACCCCCGCATCCTCTATGCCGCCATGTGGGACCACCGCCGCTACCCCTGGCAGGTCCGCTCTGGAGGGGAGGGTTCCGGCATCTGGAAGTCCGCGGACGGCGGTGACTCCTGGGAGGAGCTCACCGGCGGACTTCCGGAGCTCATGGGGAAGATCGGCGTGGACGTCTCCCGGGCGAATCCCGACGTCCTCTACGCCAACATCGAGGCCGCCGACGGCCAGGGGGGCGTCTACCGCTCCGATGACGCCGGGGCCAGCTGGAGCCAGGTCAACGACGACCGTGTGACCCAGGCCCGCTCCTGGTACTACATGAACGTCTTCGCCGACCCGCAGGACGAGCACACGGTCTACGTCCTCAACGCGCCCATGCTCCGCTCCATCGACGGGGGGAGGACCTTCGAGAGCCTCCCAGTGGGCCACGGCGACACCCACGACCTCTGGATCAACCCGGACGAGCCCCGGAGGATGATCCTGGGCGACGACGGCGGGGGAGAGATCACGAGCAACGGCGGGGCGACCTGGTCCTCGTTGAGCAACCAGCCCACCGCCCAGTTCTACCGCGTCATCACCGACGACCAGTTCCCCTACCACATCTACGGGGGACAGCAGGACAACTCGGCCATCGGCATCGCGTCGGCGGCGCCGGGCGGCATCGGGTGGAAGGACTGGTACAGCGTCTCCGGGTGCGAAAGCGCCTTCCTGGCCTTCGACCCGGAGGATCCCGTCCACGTCTTCGGCGGCTGCTACCAGGGCCTCATCGACGTGTGGAACCGGGAGACCGCGGCGTCCAAGCCAGTCATGGCCTACCCCTACCTGGGGCTCGGGACCCTCGCCCGGGACCAGCCGTACCGCTTCAACTGGAACGCGCCCATCGTGGCCTCCCTCCACGATCCGGACGTCATCTACCACGCCGGCAACGTGGTCCTGGTCACCGAGGACCGGGGCCAGAGCTGGGAGGAGATCAGCCCCGACCTCACCCGGGACCAGGAGGAGCGCCAGGGCCTGGGGGGTGTCCCCATCACCAACGAGGGCGCAGGTGGGGAGAACTACAACACGCTGACCTACCTGGAGCTCTCGCCCCACGACCCGGAGGTCCTCTGGGTGGGGAGCGACGACGGGCTGGTCCACGTCACCCGGGATCGGGGCGGAGCGTGGGAGGACGTGACCCCCGAGGGGATCGGGGAGGCCCAGATCAACACCATCGCCGTCTCCCCCCACACTCCCGGGACCGCGTGGGTGGTGGCCACCGCCTACAAGTTCAACGACTTCACCCCCCACATCTTCCGGACCGACGACTTCGGCGCGAGCTGGGAGCGGACGGTGGAGGGGATCGACGCCGAGGACTGGGTCCGGGTGGTCCGGGAAGACCCGGTCCGGCCGGGGCTCCTGTACACCGGCACCGAGGGCGGGCTCTACCTCTCGGTGGACGGAGGCGACCGCTGGCACCCCTTCCAGCTCGACCTGCCGGTGGTGCCCATCACCGACCTCACGGTGAAGGACGACGACCTGGTGGCGGCCACGCAGGGTCGGGCGTTCTGGATCCTGGACGACCTCACACCCCTCCGGCAGTGGACCGAGGAGGTCGCCGGCGCCGACATGCACCTCTTCGAGCCCGCTCCGGCCATCCAGGCGAGCTTCTTCGGAGGCGGTGGGGACCAGACGGGCGAGAACCCGCCCTCCGGCGCTCAGATCTTCTACCGCTTCGACGAAGCGCCCGAGGGGCTGGTGACGCTGGAGATCCTGGACGACGCCGGCGAGGTGGTGCGGACCTTCGCCACCGACCCCGCCGAAGCCGGCGACGGGGACTACAGCTCGCTCTCGGCGCCGGCAGGGCTCAGCCGCCTGGCCTGGAACTACCGGGGCGAAGGGCTGCCGCGGGTGGAGGGCCTGGTGCCCTTCGGCTCCCTCCAGGGTCGTCTGGTGCCACCGGGGAGCTATCGGGTTCGCCTGACCCACGGGGAATCCAGCCAGACCCGGACCCTCGAGGTCCGTCCGGATCCGCGACGGAGCGCCACCATGGCGCAGTACGCGGAGCAGGATCGGGTGGTGCGGGACGCTCGGGAGCTGGCCCGGGACCTCTACGCCTCCGTCATCTCCCTCCGCTCGGTGCGGGAGCAGGTGGGGCAGGTGGTGGAGAGCGCGGCGGACACCGAGCACGCCGACACCGTGGCGGCCGTCGGCGACGCGCTCCGGGACTCCCTCACGGCCTGGGAGGACGAGGTGGTCCAGGCCGACCAGCGCACCTTCCAGGACGTCATCAACTACCTGAACCAGCTCGACGCGCAGATCCTCGCCCTCATCGGGTCCGTGGAGGGGACCGAGCCCCCGGCCACCGAAGGGGTGCGGGAGCGTCTCGGCGATCTCTCCGATGCGTGGAGCGCGCAGGCACGGCGCAGGGACACCCTCCTGAACGAGGAGCTGGCCCGCTTCGAGGCGCTCCTCGAGGAGCTGGGCATTCCCCATGTCGTGATCCGTCGTCCAGAGGACGCACGACCGGTGACCCAGGAGGATGGGGCAGGGGAGGATGCCGCCTCCGAAGGGTAGACGACGGGGGTCCGTTCGACCCTGATCCGGCGTGCCTCGGGGAGGTCCGGCGGTTTGCTACCCCTGCCTCGAATCGAGTATTTTCGGCGGGAATTCCCTTCGGATTCACAATTCGCGTCAGGGTGAGGTCATCATGCGATGTGCTCGTCGTTGGGTCGGAGTCGCCACCGTCTGTCTCGTGGCAGCCGGGGTGTTGGCAGGGGACGCGTTCGCGCAGCAACGAGGCACGCTCACGGGTCAGGTCACCAACGAGGAGACGGGTCAACCCGTGGCCCAGGCCCAGATCCAGCTGCTCGGGGGCGGGGCGTCTCAGGGCACCCTGAGCGACACCCAGGGACGGTATCGCATCCAGTTGGCTCCCGGCGGCTACGACCTGGTGGTGGAAGTGGTGGGCTACCGCGGCCAACGCTTCGACGGGATCGACATCCAGGCAGGCCAGACCACCACCTTCGACCTTCGTCTCACCTCGCAGGCGCAGGAGCTCGACGGCCTCATCGTCTCGGCCTCCCGGGGCACGCCGGAGAAATCCACCGAAGCACCGGCCACCACCTACCGCATCTCCTCGGTGGAGATCGCCGAGCGGCCCACGACCCAGCCTACGGACTACCTGAAGGGCGCACCGGGCGTGGACATCATCCAGCACGGCGTCCAGTCCTCCAACGTGGTCGTGCGGGGCTTCAACAACATCTTCTCGGGCTCCCTGCACATGCTGACGGACCACCGCCTCGCCGGGGTGCCGTCCCTCCGCGTGAACCTGATGCACTTCATTCCGTCCACCTCGCAGGACATCGACCGGATGGAGGTCGTCCTGGGGCCGGGCTCCGCGCTGTACGGGCCCAATACGGCCAACGGGGTGGTCCACCTCCTCACCAAGTCGCCTCTCGACGACCAGGGCACCCAGATCGCGGTGGCCGGCGGCGAACAGAACGTCTTCCAGACGAGCTTCCGCTCCGCCTTCCTCCTGAGTGAGACCGTGGGCATGAAGGTCTCCGGTCAGTACATGCAGGGTGACGAGTGGGTCTTCCAGGACTCCACCGAGATAGCCAACCGGGCCTTCGCCGACGCCAACCCCCAGGTCTGCATCGCCGACAAGGAGATCCGGGGCCTGTCGACGCCCGAGGCCCAGCAGGCTTGCTCCCGGATCGGGATCCGGGACTTCGAGACCGAGCGCTACTCCATCGAGGCCCGAGCCGATTGGCAGTTCTCGGAGGACGGCACCTTCGTGGCCACCTACGGCCGGAACAACTCCAGCGGCATCGAACTCACCGGCCTCGGAGCCGGCCAGACCCAGGACTGGGTCTACGAGTTCTTCCAGGGCCGGGTGAACATCGGGCGGTTCTTCGCCCAGGCCTATCTGAACACCAGCGACGCCGGCGGGAGCTACCTCCTGAACTCCGGCGTTCCGCTGGTGGACGAATCGAGCCTGGTGGTGGCGCAGGCCCAGCATGGCTTCGCGGTGGCCGACGACCGCCTCGACCTCACCTACGGCGTGGACTGGCTGGGAACCCGGCCGAAGACCAACGGCAACATCAACGGCATCTACGAGGACCAGGACAACGTGGACGAGGTGGGTGCCTACGTCCAGGCGAAGCTCGCCCTCTCCGATCAGGTGGAGCTGGTGGGTGCCGCTCGGGTGGACCACCACTCGGTGCTGGAGGACAACGTCTTCTCTCCCCGCGCAGCGGTGGTGTACCGGCCGAACGAGAACCAGAGCTTCCGGATCTCCTTCAACCAGGCCTATTCGGCACCCTCCACCCTCAACTACTTCCTGGACATCTCCAACGGCTTCGCCCCGGGACTGGCCGGCCTGGGCTACGGTCTACGGGCGTTCGGGACGGGTACGGACGGCTGGAGCCTCCTCGACGCCAACGGCGGCCTGAAGGGATTCCGCTCCCCCTTCAATCCCGGCAGTGCGGGGCAGATGCTGCCGATCCAGGCGGCCACCGGGTTCTGGCCCGCCGCCATCCAGGTGCTGGAGGCGCAGGTCGCGTCCGGGGCCCTTCCGGCGGAGCTGGGTCAGATCCTCCCCGTCCTCGCCGGTCTCCAGCCCGGGCCCGGGGACATCGGGGCCATGCTGAGCCACCCCACCGAGAACTGGCTCATCCCGGCGAGCGAGGCGAGCTCCCGCATCCAGCCGGTGCCCAGCGTGGAGGAGAGCAACACCGAGACCTTCGAGCTGGGCTGGACGGGGATCCTGGACCAGCGCGTGAAGATCACTGCCGACGTCTACTTCACGCGGAAGAACAACTTCGTTTCACCGCTCCTGATCCAGACGCCGCTGGTGACCTTCAACGGCCAGGACGTCGCCGGCTACATCACCGGGCCCATTGTCCAGGCCCTGACCCAGCAGATCCTGGCGCAGAATCCGGGACTACCGCCGGAACAGGCGCAGGATCTCGCCCAGCAGCAGGCGGGGCAGGTGGTGCCGGCTCTTGCCGAAGGCATCGCTACCGTCCCGGTGGGTGTCGCCTCGTCGCCGGAGCTCAGCGGCGGGTCCGACCTGGTGGTGACCTACCGCAACATCGGAGACCTGGACCTCTGGGGGAGTGACTTCGCCCTCCAGTGGTTCGTGGACGACTCCTGGTCGGTGAACGGGACCTACTCCTACGTCTCCGACGACCTCTTCCCCATCGACGACGGGGACCCGATCGCCCTCAACGCCCCGAAGCACAAGGGATCTCTCTCGCTCGGGTACCGAAATGTACGTCAGGGCTTCAACGCCGAGACTCGCTTCCGCTTCAGCAGCTCCTTCCCGGCCATCTCGGCGGGATTCGATGGGGAGGTGCCCAGCAACGAGGTGGTGGACGTGACGTTGGGCTACCAGGTCCCGGGCACGGCCGCCGCCGTCCAGCTGGCCGTCACCAACCTCTTCGACACCGAGTACCGCTCCTTCGTCGGCGTGCCCTCCATCGGCCGCATGGCCATGCTTCGCGTGACGTACGACCTGTTCTGATGGGTCTCCGTCACCCATAGTAGTCGGCCCGGTCGGCGCGGTGTCGTCGTCCGGGCCGCTCCGTCCCGCCCCGTCGTCTCACCCCATGCCCCGCCATTCATGAGCAAGCGCGAGCGACAGGCGCAGATCCTCACCCTCATCAAGCACGAGCGTGTCACCAGCCAGGAGGCCCTCCGGGAATTCCTGGCGGAACGGGGCACCGAGGTGACCCAGGCGACCCTGTCGCGGGACATCCGGGAGCTCCGACTGGTGAAGGTGCCCGGGTCCGACGGCACGGCCCACTACTCCATCCCGGAGGAGTGGGAGAGCACCCCGTCGCTGGCGAACCTCCTGCCTACCCTCTTCCATAGCGCGGACGGTGTGAGCCACCTCCTGGTGGTGCGGACGCTCAAGGGAGCGGCCCAGACGGTGGCCGCCGGGATCGACTTCGAGGAGTGGCCCGAGGTGCTGGGGACGCTGGCCGGGGACGACACCATCCTCGTCATCGTCCGCTCCCCCGACGCCCGCGGAGAGATCGAGGATCGCATCCGGGAGATGGCCGGGGTGGGGGACGCATGAAGCCGCCGGGGCACGCATTCAGGAATATGCATGACATCCGAGGGGACCTCCGACCTCGCTGACCTGCTGAACACTCAGGTACGACGCGATAATCTGG
>CAKZOQ010000642.1 GCA_937136445.1 uncultured Gemmatimonadota bacterium | reverse complement strand
ATGGATGCACTCCGGAGCTTCAACGAGGCCGGCGGCCGGCGCATCACCTTCGAGTACACCATGATCGACGGGGTGAACGACGACCCCCGCCTGGCCGGTGGCGTCGCCGATCTGGCCCGGGACGTCTGGGCCCACGTGAACCTCATCCCCTTCAACCCCATCCCCTACCAGGACTGGGGCCCCTCCCCCACCCGCCGCATCCAGGAGTTCGCCCGGGTGCTGGAGTCCCGGGGGGTGGCGGTGACGGTGCGGGAGACGCGGGGGCAGGACATCGACGCCGCGTGTGGGCAGTTGCGGGCGCACGCCCGGTCGGAGGCGCAGAAGGCGTAGGCGGGTGGCGCACCGGGCGGAGTCTTCGTCGCTCCGGACTCCCTAGCGGATGCCCTGACCGACGCGGTCCCAGCGGACCTCGCGGATCCAGGGGAAGGGGCGGTACGACTCCTTGTTGTAGGAGAAGTAGGTGAAGACGGCGCGGCCCTCGAGGCGCCATCGCTCCAGGAGCCCCCAATATCGGGAATCCAGACTGGTCTCCCGGTTGTCGCCCAACATGAAGTAGTGGCCTGCGGGTACCACCAGCGGGCCCCAGGTATCCCGGGTGGGGCGATAGGTGCCGGCATCGACCGAATCCACCAGGTACTGGGTCTGCCACGCCATCCAGGGGTGGTATTCGTCGGCGACCGCGGTGTGGCGGGTGTAGGGCTCGTCCCGGGGCTCCCCGTTCACGTAGAGGACCCGGTCCTCCATCCGGAGGGTGTCGCCGGGCATCCCCACCAGGCGCTTCACCAGCTTCAGCGTCTCCTCGTGGGGCGGGTCGAAGACGAGAACGTCACCCCGCCGTGGCTCCGAATAGCCGGGGATCCGGAGGCCGGTGAAGGGCACCGGAGAGCCCATGGCCGCCCGGTTCACCACCAGCATGTCGCCCACCAGGAGTGTGTCCTCCATGGAGCCGGATGTGATGACGAACGTCTGCACCAGGAAGGCGCGGAGAACCAGGAAGAGAACGGCGGCGACGAGGAAGGACTTCCCCCACTCCTGCCAAGCGCTCTCCTCCTGGGACTCCTCCTGGTCGCCTCCTGCTCGTCGTCGGGTCCGGCCCTCGGGGCGGCGGCGTGGGGTCCGTTCCTTCTCGGCCATGCGTCCTCGTCGGTGGTGGGGCGGTGGTCAGCGCGTCAGAAGGCCCCGGAGATCCCACCAGGGCCTTCGGGGGGGGGCCACGTCCGGCAGCTCCTCGGGAGGGGTCCAGTCCGCGCCCAACCATACGGAGACGTCCACGTAGAGGTTCGCATCGGGCTCGCTGGCGACCTGGCGCACCCCCATGGCGTCGGCGACGGAGCGGGCGTGCTCCACCTCGCCCACCCGATCCAGGACCAGCGTGGAGTCCCGGCCGAACTCCTCCGCATTGCCGAAGTAGACGACGTCGAACCCCTGGTCCCGGAGTCGCGCCGTGGCGGCCCGCGCGGCCCCCGAGACACCGCTCCCGTTCAGGACCTCCACCCGGATGCGTCCCTCTTCACCCGATCGTTCGGAGACGTCGGCGAGGCGGGGGACGTCATCGCCCTGAAACTGCATGAGGGCCGAGCCCACCAACGCCAGGGCGCCGACCAGCACCACGACCGTCACGACGCCCCGGACGAGCTTCACGTCGACTCCTCCACGAGCTCGTTCCAGAAGTCCACCGACTCCGTCCGGAGCGCCCCGCCGGACTCCAACCGGTGGGTGAGGCGGGCCGCGGCGACCTCTCGAACGACGCCCTCGGTGTCCTCCGGCATCCGGTCCCGGAGGCCGGCCCGCCAGGCGTTGCGCAGATCCCGTCCGGGCTCCAGGAAGTCGGCGGCGTAGAGGCTCCGGCCCATCCGACCGAGGTCGGGGTGGCCCAGGGTGTGGTAGGCCACGGCTTGCAGGAGCTCCTCGTCCTCCACCCCCTCCGCCTCGAGACGTCGGGCGGCCGCAGGGCCGTGGAGGAGCGAGCCGGGCAGGTCCCGGAGGTGGGAGGGCACACCCGGCCGAAGGGCCTCGGGTCGCTCGCCGCGGAGCACGTCGTGCAGGTGGCCCGCCGCCTGCCAGCGGTCCACCTCCTCGTCCGTGCGACCCGACGCCCGGGCCCAGCCGCCCATCAGCTCCGCCACCCGGTGCATGTGGGCCCGTCGCCGTTTGCCGGCCACGGCCCAGTCCGGGAGCCTCCCGGTGGCGGCCTCCTGCACCAACGGATGCATGGTCACCGGCCGCTCAGCTCCACGTTGTCGATGAGTCGGGTGGTGCCGCAGAAGGCGGCGAGGGCCAGCACGGTCCCCTCGACGACCTGACCCACCGACTCCAGCGAGTCCGGGTCCACCGCCTCGGCGTATTGAAGCTGCAGGAGCGACTCGGCGGCCACCCGGCCCCGGATTCCCTCCAGGAGGGACGACGCGCTGGACGTGCCGGCGCGCCAGCGCTCCCGGGCCTCGAAGAGAGCTCGCGAGAGGGCGGCGGCGGCCGCACGCTCTCCGGAGCCCAGGTAGGCGTTCCGGGAGCTGAGGGCCAGGCCGTCGTCCTCCCGGACGATGGGGGAGAGCTCCACCTGCACCCCCATCTCCAGATCCCGGACCATCCGGCGGATGAGGACCCCCTGCTGGAAGTCCTTGCGCCCGAAGACGGCCGCCTCGGGACGAACCAGGCCGAAGAGCCGAGCCACCACGGTGAGTACACCGCGGAAGTGGCCGGGCCGGTGGGCGCCGCAGAGCCGTTTTGCCATGGAGCCAGGGGAGACCGTCACCGTGGGCTCGCCGTGGGGATACATCTCGTCCAGCTCGGGCACGAAGATCAGGTCGGCTCCCCGCTGACGGAGAAGGTCGAGGTCCCGCTCCCGGTCCCGGGGGTAGCGCTCCAGATCTTCGCCAGGCCCGAACTGCAGGGGGTTCACGAAGATGGACACCACGACGCGGTCGCCCAGCTCGCGGGCCCGGTCCACCAACGACAGGTGCCCTTCGTGAAGGTACCCCATGGTGGGGACCAGGGCGGTGCGCCGGTCTCCGGCACCCTCCTGCGCCTCGGCGAGCTCCGCCCGAGTCGCTACGACCCTCATTCGTCCGGAGCCGGCTCGATGATGGAGTGCTCGTCGGCGGGGTAGCTTCCTTCCCGGACCTCACGGGCGTAGCTGCGGACACCCTCCAGCGCCTCGTCGTGGAGGCGGGCGAAGTGCTTGAGGAAGCGGGGCTTGAACCCCGGGTT
>CAKZOQ010000641.1 GCA_937136445.1 uncultured Gemmatimonadota bacterium | reverse complement strand
TTCCGGTCCTCCGGGAGCTTCTGGGGTCGGGCTCAGGCACCCGGATCCTCGACCTCGCGTCCGGCAGCGGCGGACCGTGGCCAGGACTGATCGATCAGCTCGAGGACGTCCACGTCACGCTGTCAGACATCGCACCACCCCGCGACGCAGTTGGGCGGTTCCAGGACCACGCACGCCTCCAGTACCGTCCGACGTCGGTCTCGGCGCTCAATCCACCCAGCGAGGACTTCGAGGCGTGGACCATCTTCACCGGGCTGCACCACTTCGGCCCCGACGATGTCATGCGCATCATGCGAGAAGCTCAACACCGCGGCGTCCGATTCGCGGCGTTCGAGGCGACCAGCCGCTCCGCCGCCGGCGTGGGCGTCACCCTCCTCATCCCGGTTCTCGTGCTCGCGATGATGCCGAGGGTTCGGCCGAAGAAGGTCGTGCCGCTGCTCCTCACCTACCTTCCGCCGATACTCCCCTTCCTGATCTGGTGGGACGGATTCGCGTCGACGCTTCGTTCGTATACAGCCGCAGAGCTCATGGACTTCGCGAACCAAGTGGGTGACGGGGCGTACCGATGGTCCGTCGAGGAACTTCGTTCGCCCAGCGCGCCGATCCCCGTGCTCACCCTTGTCGGGCGACCTCACCGCGTTGTTGCCTGACTAGTGTAGTGGCGCAAAAGTTCTATGGCTATGGGGGATAGAACGCGGTATATTGGGTGCATGTCTATTCCCGTACGAAGTGTCGAGCTGCTGGAGGGGGACCGGGCGATCCTGGAGGAATGGGTCCGCTGCCGGACGGCTCCACAGCGGCAGGTGGAGCGAGCGCGGATCGTCCTCGGGTCGGCCGAAGGCAAGTCGGGCTACGAGCTCAGCGAGGAGCTGGGGCTCTCCCGCCCCACGATCCAGCGGTGGCTGGACCGCTACGAGGCCGACGGACTCGAAGGCCTGGAGGACCGGGCGCGCTCCGGACGGCCGCGAACGGTGACGCCTGAGGTCGAGGCCGAGGTCGTGCGCCGGACGCTGGAAGAGAAGCCGCCGGAGGGTACCCACTGGAGCAGCCGCCTCCTGGGCGAGGTCGTGGGGCTGCACCACAGCCAGATCACCCGGATCTGGGCGGCCCACCGGCTCAAGCCCCACCGCATCCGCTATTTCAAGCTCTCGACCGATCCCCGGTTCGTCGAGAAGGTTCGGGATGTGGTCGGGCTCTACGTGGCGCCTCCGGAGCGTGCCATCGTCTTCAGCTTCGACGAGAAGAGTCAGATCCAGGCGCTGGACCGCACCCAGCCCGGGCTACCCCTGAAGAAGGGCCGGGCGGGGACCATGACCCACGACTACAAGCGGCACGGAACCACCACGCTGTTCGCCGCCCTCGACGTGGCGACTGGTGAGGTGATCCACCGGTGTCTGCCGCGGCACCGGCACCAGGAGTTCCTCCGCTTTATCCGCGAGGTCGAGAAGCAGACCGATCCAGATCTCGAGCTCCACTTGATCCTGGACAACTACGCCACCCACAAGCATCCCAAGGTGAAGGCCTGGCTGGAGCGCCATCCCCGGGTCCACTTCCACTTCATCCCGACCTCCTCTTCCTGGCTCAACCTCGTCGAACGCTTCTTCAGCGAACTCACGCAACGCCAACTCAAGCGTCTGGCCGTTCACAGCGTCGGGGAGCTGGAAGCATCCATCGACCGCTACATCAACCGCCGCAACAAGGACCCCAAGCCCTTCACCTGGACCGCCTCCTCCGAACTCATCCTCCAGAAGGTACGGCGCGGCAATGAGACTTTTGAGGCACTACACTAGCGGTGGTCGTGACACCTTGGCAGGTACGTTTCCGACCAAGGATGAAGCGGAAATCGACGACGAGAGGC
>CAKZOQ010000640.1 GCA_937136445.1 uncultured Gemmatimonadota bacterium | reverse complement strand
GGTGGAGGCCGGCGGCTGGACCGGGAAGGAGGGCAGCGTCCGGGAGACGCTGTACCGCGGCGGCCTCACCGGGTTCTACCACCCCCGCCCCGGAAGTGGCCTGCATCTTCTGGCCGGTCTCGGCTGGGTGGGCTACCGCGCCAACGACATCGGCTACGATTCGGCGGCCCTCTCGGTGGGCCTGGGGTGGGATTGGCCCTTCCTGGAGCGGTGGAGCGTGGGCAACGCCGTCCGCATCGACGCCGCGTCCTTCGGCAGCTTCCGCAACGACGATGAGCGGGTCGTGGGCGACGTGGGCCTCTCCCTCGTCCGACTCGAAGTCACCCTGAAACGGAGTTCCTTTCCATGATGTCCCTCCGGAGACCCCCGACCTCCTCCCCCCTCCGGATCGGCCTTCTGGCACCGTTGGCGACGGCGGTCCTCCTGCTGGGCTGCACCGAGAAGGACCCCACCGGTCCCGAGGCCGGCCCGAGCCCCGAACCCCCCGAGGGAGCGACCTTCGCCAAGGCCTACGGGACGTGGACACCCACCGAGATCGACACCTGTAGTGAGGCCATCCACGACGGCTACTCCGTGGTGGGGCCCGACGGTCGGGTCTATCCCACCTGGCATCCGCCGGTGGACCCGGTGACGGGGTGCACCTTCGGCCACGAGCACGGCCGCAATCCCAACGGCTCGGATCTCTACGCCGAGGTGGGCGCCATCCCCTTCGGCTACGCCAACGAGCACCTCCTGGGGAGCGGCTTCGGCGCCGAGCGCCACGAGGACCACGTCGGGCACAAGATCGAGTGGGCCAACGACATGGAGATGCGCCTGGGCAACGGGGGCTCGGCGGTCTTCAGCGTCACCTGCGACGTCCTCACCAAGCTCCACCAGGGGACGCACTCGCCGGACGCCTACACCAACAACATGCACGAGGTGGTCTACCACCTCCGCTGCAGCGACGGTACGGGCTTCAGCGCCACCCTCCTCACGCCCATCGGTCGCGCCGGGGAGCTGGTGGACGGGTGCGAGCGCGGTCGGAGCATCCAGGCCGGGACCGCCAACCCGGCCATCTCCCCCGACGGCGGGGGCAAGCGCGCCATACCCACCGCCGCCTGCGTCCGGGAGCGCGTCCTTTCCGGCGACCGGCCCCGCTTCGATTCGGCGCTGCGGGAGAGCTGGGAGATCAACGCCCGCCTGCGATCCGAGGGCGGAGGCACCCTGGTCTCCTTCAATCCCTACTTCCAGGTGCGGGACCCCAGCCGCTTCTTCGATGCCGCCGCCGAGAACCGGCTGGGTCGGCCGGTGGAACTGTGCCGGCTTCCGCAGATCCAGGGCGAGGACGAGTGCGAGGGCGTAGCGGCCGACGTCACCTGGGACGACCCCCGCTCGCCCTTCAAGGGGGTGCGCCGCTTCGTGGACATCAACGGCAACCGGGTCCGGAACGCCGGCGGTCCCACCACCTGGTACACCGACCCGCTGGGGAACCACGGCCAGACCGTCCCCTTCCCGGGCTCCATCCGACAGTGGATCGCCAGCCACGACACCGGCGGACTGGACCTGCACGGCCCGGTCATCGGCCGGAGCCGGAGCTACGACGCGGAGGGCGTCCATGCGCCGAACTGAGCGGCGCATCCGGTCGGAAGGGCGCGGAGAGGGGAGGGCGGGTCTCGGCTTCGCGGCCTTCGCCTCGGCGCTCCTCATGGCGGTCCTCGCCGGGACGACGCCGGCCGCGGTGGAGGCTCAGGTGACCTGGGAGACTCCCCGGCTCCTGGGCACGGAGGTCCCCCGAGGGCTCGGGGCCTACTACGCCGACTTCGGTGCGCTGGGAGGTGACGGGACCGGCGTCCTCGTGACCTGGACGGGTGCGCTGGCC
>CAKZOQ010000639.1 GCA_937136445.1 uncultured Gemmatimonadota bacterium | reverse complement strand
CAGCGAACCAGACGGCTCCCACGCTCCGTCGCGGGTCGTCCAGCCCCGACTCGGTGGAGACGTCGGCGAACCCGTCGCCGTCGTTGCGCCAGAGGCGATTCGGCGCGTCCCGGAGGGCGAGGAAGAGGTCCAGGTCCCCGTCGCCGTCCACGTCCACCCACGAGGCCTGTCGGGTGGCTGCCGGACCCGGGAGCCCCAGCCCCACCTCGTCCGCCACCTCGACGAAGCTGCCCTCCTCGTTGCGGTAGACGGCCAACGCCGCTCCCTCGTCCCCGGCCATCCCCAGCACCAGGTCCGGATCTCCGTCGGCGTCCATGTCGCCCCAGGCGGCGCTCCGGATGGGACGATCCACCGCGATCCCCACCTCCGGGGCGATGTCGGTGAAGCCTGACAGCCCGTCGTTGCGATAGAGACGGGCCGGGCGGTCGTCGAAGCCCACGAACCGGTCCGGGTCGCCGTCGCCGTCCACGTCGGCCCAGGCGTCGGTGAGGGCGCCGGGGTCGGAGAAGGGGGCGAAGGGGATGGGGGCCAGGCTGATCTCCCGGGGGGCGGGCTCGGGTGCCTCTCCCGAGCAGGCGGCGAGGAGGACGCCGGCCAGGAGGAGGAGGACAGTGCGCGTCCAGGCGGGCACCGGAGGGGTGGCGGCGCGTAGGGGTCGGGGCGATGCGGTGGTGGAAGGCATGGCTTCAGCCTCTCGGGCGCCGGCAGGCAGGGCAAGGTCCCTTGCTTCGGCGGCCGCCCTCGCCGACCCTCTCCCGCATGACGAGACGACACTACGACACGCTCCTGGTGGGCGGTGGGATCATGGGGTGCGCCGCCGCTCTGGAGCTGGCTCGGCGCGGGCAGTCCGTGGCAGTGCTGGAGAAAGGGGCACTGGCCTCGGGCTCCACCGGCAAGTCCAGCGCCATCGTGCGCCAGCACTACTCGAACCTGGTGACGGCCCGGATGGCTCGGTACGGCCTGGAGGTCTTCTCGGAGTTCGAGGAACGTGTCGGCGGCGTGTGCGGCTTCGTCCGCTGCGGCTTCCTGGTGCTGGTTCCGTCGGAGGATGCCGACGGGCTGCGGGCCAACGTGGCGCTCCAGCAGTCGGTGGGGGTGGAGACCCGGATCCTCTCCGCCGAGGAGATCGCCGAGGTCCTCCCGGGGGTGGCCTCCGCCGACCTGGTGGCAGCGGCCTACGAGCCCGGTGCGGGCTACGCCGATCCCCACCAGACCACCCACGCCCTGGCCGACGCCGCCCGACGGGCAGGGGCCCGGTTCCACCTGAACACCGAGGTCACCGGGATCCGCTTCCAGGGAGGCCGGGTCCGGGGCGTGGAGACCACCCAGGGGGTGTTCGAGGCCGACGCAGTGGTGAATTGCGCCGGTCCCTGGGGAGCTCGGGTGGCGGCCATGGCGGGGCTGGAGGTGCCGGTGAACGCCTGCCGCGCCCAGGTGGCGGTCTTCAACCGACCGGAGGGCCATCGCGGTGACCATCCGGTGGTCCTGGATTTCGGCCACGCCTCCTACTTCCGGCCGGAGACCGGGGGCCTCATGCTGGTGGGCCTCATCGACCCCTCGGAGGCCGACGACGTGGTGGATCCCGACCGCTATCCGGAGCACACCGACGACGCCTTCGACCTGGACGTGGGGCAGCGCTGGATCGCGCGGTGCCCGCCCATGGAGGCGGCGGAGCCCCGCCGGGGGTACGCCGGGCTCTACGCGGTGACGCCGGACTGGCATCCCGTCATCCAGGAGGTGCCGGCGGGGAGCGGCCACCTGCTCTGCACCGGCTTCAGCGGCCACGGATTCAAGTTGGGTCCTGCGGTGGGTCTGATGGTGGCCGAGCTCGTCACCGGTGCGGAGCCCACCTTCGATCCCTCCCTCTTCCGCCTCTCCCGCTGGAGCGAGGGGGAGCCCGTCCGCGGGCGCTACGAGTACAGCATCACCGGCTGAGGTCGCCCACGGCGGGCTGGGTCACCTCGCCCGCATGGCATCCAGCGGATCCACCCGGGTGGCCCGCCAGGCCGGGACGAGGCTCGCCAGGAGGCCCGCCGCCAGCAGCACGCCGACGACCACCGCCAGCGTCCGCGGATCCCGGGGACTCACCTCGTAGAGCTGGCTGGCCAGCACCCGGGAGAGGCCCAGCGATGCCAGCACCCCCAGCACGAGGCCCGTCCCCACCATCCGCAGGCCGTCGCCAAGGACCAGGGATCGGACGGCGGCCCGATCGGCGCCCAGCGCCATGCGGATGCCCAGCTCCGACCGCCGCTGGGCCACGGCGTAGGCCAGGACCCCGTAGACGCCGATGGTGGCCAGGAGAAGGGCCACGCCGGCGAAGAGGGAGAGGAGCAGGGTGGCGAAGCGGTCTCCGGCCCGGGAGCTCCGCACGACGTCGTCCAGGGTCTGGATGCTCGTGAGGGCCACCTGGGAGCTGAGGGCCTCCAGCTCCCTGCGGACCCCGGGCACCAGGTCCGCGGGATCGCCGGTGGTGCGGATGGTCAGCGTCCGACGCCGGATGGACGACTGGAGCCCGCTGAAGTAGACGGCGGGGTCGGGGCTCCCCCGAAGACCGGAGTACTTGATGTCGCGGACGACCCCGACGATCTCGGCGTTCTCGAGGTTGATGGCGCCCAGCGGGCCGAAGCGGTAGCCGATGCCCACCAGCGTCGTCCCCAGCGGGCTCTCGCCGTCCAGGAAGCGGTCCCGGAAGGCCTGGTTCACCACCGCCCCCCCCGCCGACCCCAGCCGGTCCGAGGGCTCGAGTCCCCGCCCCTCCAGGAAGGGCGTCCGCATGGCGGCGAAGAAGCCCGGGTTCACCGCCCGAAAGACCGCCCGGCGTTCGAACTCCGGGCTCACGTCCGCCCGGTCGGTCCGGAAGGGCTGGACGTAGTCGTGATCGGTGGCCAATGGCAGGGAAGAGGCGTCGCCGGCGGCCGTCACCCCCGGGAGATCCCGGATCCGGGTGAGGAGCTGGTCGTAGAAGGCGATGACGGCGGTGTCGCTGGGTGCCACCGAGTTCGGCAGATCCAGCTCGGTGGTGAGGACGCCGCCGGACTGGAAGCCCGGGTCCACCGCCTGGAGGTTCGCGAAGCTCCGCACCAGCAGGCCCGCGGCCACCACCACGACGACCGCCAGCCCCACCTGGCCCACCGCGAAGAGGTTCTGCAGGCGCACGGCCCCTCCTACCGTGGAGCCCCGGCTTCCGTCCCGCAGCACCGACTGGACCCGCCCGCCGGCCAGTCGCACCGCCGGCGCCAGCCCGAAGAGCAGCCCGGTGAGGACGCTCAGTCCCGCCACCACCGCCAGGACCCTTCCATCCACGCCC
>CAKZOQ010000638.1 GCA_937136445.1 uncultured Gemmatimonadota bacterium | reverse complement strand
TAGTTGCCGTCGGTCTGGAGGATGAACTCCTTCTTCCGCCAGGGTCCGTTCCGACTCTCGCCCGACTGTTCGTCCAACACCTTCTTCACCGTTCCGGTGAGACTCAGGTCCGCCATGTCCTCTGTCCGTTGTCGCCGTGGGGAAGCGCGTGCGGCGGAAGGCTCCGCCGACCCTGAAGCTAGGGAGAGGGCGGAGGGGCTCAAGGGGACGGGATGCTCCCGCGCTACCGCATGGTGCTTCCGTCGGCCCGTGTGCCCGCCTGGACCACCGGGCCTCGGTCCCAGTCCTGGACGCTGGAGATGTTGGGCATGCCCCAGTCCATCCCGTTCCAGCCGTCGAACCCCTTCATGCGGAAGGCCCAGAACCCCGTCACCATGTCACTCACCACGATGAGCCCGTCGGCGTTCCGGATGTCCACGCCCCAGGCACCGGTGTTGACGTTGTTCTGCCCCCGGGACTCGTGGGGTCCGCCGTAGGTGTCGTAGTACGCCCAGGTCACCGGCCGGTAGGGGTCCATCATGTTGAAGACCTGGAAGCCGTCCTCGTAGCCGCTCACGAAGACGTACGGCCAGCGCATTTCGTGGTTGTGGGAGAGGTTGCGCCAGTTGGCCGTCCAGGCCGAGATCGGCCGCTGGATGGTGGTCTGCTCCCCGGCCCAGATGGGCCCCAGGTCGAAGATCCGCAGGGGAGCGTACTGGTACTCGGTCTCTCCCACCGCGAAGCGACCGTCGGGGCTGGGCGTGAAGGTGTGGCCCCAGTTCACCCCGCTCACGCCGACGATGGAGGCCCGCAACTCCATGTTCTCCAGGTCGCTGACGTCCCACACGAAGTAGCCGCCGGTCCCGCCGCCCCAGAAGCGATCCTCCCCGGTGCCGGCGTCGTACCCCACGTAGAAGTCGTGCCAGGACCCCTGTCCGCCCCGGACGGCCCAGAAGCGGTTCTCCGGCACCGGGACCTGCGCCACCAGGGCCTCGCCGTGGCTGTCCGCGCCCCCGACGAAGGCCGCCATGTCGTAGACGTTGGCGTTGGGCGAACCGGTGGTGGTGAAGAGGAGGGGCCGTCCGTCGGAGTGCTTGTACATGTAGATGTTGTGGAAGCCGCCCTCGATCTCCGGGCTCTGGATCCGGCCCACCTCACGGAACCCGGAGGTGTCCGGCAGGCTGGTGACATCGAAGACGATGGCCCCGAGGTCCGAGTTGGGCCCGCCCTGCCCGAACTGGAACGACTGCACCAGGTAGTAGCGCCCGTCATGCTTGAAGTAGCGGCCGTCCAGCGCGCCCGACCCCACGTGGAGGTCGGCATTCTCCATGCGCCAACGGTGGATGACCCGGGCGTTCGCCTCGTCCTCCAGGCTGATGATGTCGATGCCGGTGGGCGTGAAGCGCTTGCTGACGTAGGCGAAGGGGCGATCCAGATCCTGCTCGATCTCCACGTCCGCCACGTGCAGGTACCCGCCCAGCGGCAGATGGGACACCACCTCGATGTTGGGCGAGCCCCGCTCCCCCGGAGGCAGCTCGTCACCCGGGGCGCCGAAGCGCCCCGGCCACGGACCCGGATCCTGCCCGGTCTGGGCGGCAAGGGAGGCCCCGCTCAGGGCCAGCGTGGCCAGGAGCGCAAGGGCGGCATGAGGGCCAGCGGACGAGTTCATGGAGTTCAGGGCTGCGAGGAGCGGGGTCTGGACGGGGGGCATTCTAGGGAGCCTCCTGCGGCATCGCGAGCCACGACCTTCCTGGCCACGGGGGGTGGAGTGGCCTCATCTTGGATATGGACCCGATTGATCCTCCACCTCCCGTCTTCCCATGTCGTCTGCGCAGAACTCCTCGGGTGAGGGTGCGCGCGATCCCGCGTCGCTGACCCATTCCGGCCGTTCCGGCGGCGGCCGGGAGGTGGTGGAGTCCGGCAGCCCAGTCCTGCCCTGGCTGGTGGCCCTGGCCATCCTGCCCATGGCTGCCGTGGCTACCCTGGTCTACGTAGTGGAGGCCCGCACCGAGGCCAGTCACGTCCGGCAGCGCCTGGAGGAGCTCGCCGACGTGCGGGAGGCTTGGCTGGAAACCCACCTGGCCTCGTTGAACCTTGCGGCGCACTTGGTGGCCGGCGGTCTCTCGGATCGGCTCCCCACCGACGCCCTGGATCCCGGGCCCACTGCAGCCCAGCGCGTCCTCCTCCAGACGGCACTGGACCGCTCGGTGACCGCCGACAGTCTGATCCTCGGAGGCGCGCTCCTGGATGCCGCCGGCAATCGCATCGTGATGGCAGGACGTTCGGCCGCGTCCCGCCCGCCCGCCCCCGAACTCGCCCGGGCCACCGCCCAGGCGCGGGTGATGGAGCTCCTGGAGGGCATCTCGGCGGCCACCCGCTACGGGGCCGCGGCCACGCTGCTGACGGGGTTCCTGGTGCTGATCGGGGCGGCGGCGGCCGGCGAGCGGCGGCGGGTCTTCGAGGCGGCG
>CAKZOQ010000637.1 GCA_937136445.1 uncultured Gemmatimonadota bacterium | reverse complement strand
CCTCCTCCAGGAGCTTCTGATGGCGACGCTGGATGCTGCACTCCCGCTCGCCCAGGTGGATGACGTTCCCATGCTGGTCGCCGAAGACCTGGATCTCCACATGTCGGGGCATCTGGACGCAGCGCTCCAGGTACACGCCGGCATTTCCGAAGGCTGCCTTCGCCTCGTTCTGGGCCGCCGCCACCATCTTCGGGAAGGACTCCCGATCCGGTGCGATGCGCATGCCCTTCCCTCCGCCGCCCGCCGTGGCCTTGATCATGATGGGGAAGCCGATCTCGTCGGCCACCTCGATGGCCTCGTCGGCGTCGGAGATGATGCCCTTGGAGCCCGGCACCGTGGGGACGTCCGCCTCCATCATGCTCCGACGGGCGGTGGCCTTGTCCCCCATGGTGCGGATCTGGCGGGGCGTCGGCCCGATGAAGACCAGGCCGGCGCGGGTGACGATCTCACTGAACTCGGCGTTCTCCGAAAGGAAGCCGTAGCCCGGGTGGATGGCCTCGGCGCCGGTGACCTCGGCGGCGGCCATGATCCGGGGAATGTTCAGGTAGCTCTCGGCGGCAGGCGCCGGGCCGATGCAGACGTCCTCGTCGGCGAAGCGCACGTGGAGCGATTCCCGGTCCGCCTCGGAATAGACGGCCACCGTCTGGACGTTCAGCTCACGGCAGGCACGGATGACCCGCAGCGCGATCTCGCCCCGGTTGGCGATCAGTACTTTCTCGAACAACGGTCAGGCCGGGTCGACCCGGAAGAGGACCTGCCCGTACTCCACGGGCTGGGCGTTGTCCACCAGGATCTCACGGATGGTCCCCGACACCTCGGCCTCGAGCTCGTTCATGAGCTTCATGGCCTCGATGATGCAGAGGGTGTCGCCCTCCTTGATCTCCACGCCCTCGTCCACATAGGGAGGCGCGTCGGGGGCCGGAGCCCGGTAGAAGGTCCCCACCATGGGCGACGGCACGTCCACCAGGTTGGAGGGAGGCGCGGTCTCCGCGGGCTCGCCGCCGGAGGCACCGCCTCCGGTCTCCGCGGGAGCCGGCACCGAACCGTGGGTCCATGCAGCCCCGGGTGGGGGGAGGGCCGCGGCAGGGGCCGGACCCTGGACCATCGGGGCCGACTTGGCCAGGCGGACGCGGGTCCCCCCCCGCTCCAGCTCGATGGAGTCGAGGCTGCTTTCGTCGATGGCCTGGATGAGGCGTTCGAGGAACTCCAGATCGATCATCCGTTTCACACCCTGGTGAGGTATTTGTCTTCGGTTCGGTCCACCTTCAGCACGTCCCCTTCCTCGATGAAGAGGGGGACCTGTACCACCGCCCCGGTCTCCAGCTCGGCGGGCTTCGTGCCCCCCTGCGCCGTGTCGCCCTTCAGGCCCGGGTCGGTCTTCACCACCTCCAGCTCCACGAACTGGGGGAGCTCCACGCTGATCACGGTATCGTCGTGGACCAGCCCCTCGCACTCCATGTTCTCCTTCAGGTACTGGAGCTGATCCTGGCCGATGACCTCGGCGTCCAGAGGGATCATCTCGTAGGTCTCGGCGTCCATGAAGAAGTAGACCTGGCCGTCGGTGTAGGAGTAGTTCACCGGGCGCCGCTCCAGGCGGACGTCGGTGACCTTCTCGCCGGACCGATAGGTTTTGTCCACGACGGCCCCCGAGAGGACGTTTTTCAGCTTCGTCCGTACGAAGGCGCCGCCCTTGCCGGGCTTCACGTGCTGGAAGTAGGTGATGGTCCAGAGGTCTCCGTCGATCTCCAGGACCATCCCATTGCGGAAATCCGCGGTGCTCGCCATGCGGCCTCGCGTGGATGGATGGGGGGCGACCGGCCGGTCCGGAGGGGTCAGCCCTCGGTCCGGTCTCGAGTCAGGTGGCCTACCAGGCCTCGGAGCCCAAGAAGATAGCTATCGACGCCGAATCCATAAACCACGCCCACGGCCAGCTCCGCCAGCCAGGAGTGCCGACGGAAGTCCTCCCGGGCCTGTGTGTTGGACAGGTGCAGCTCCACGAAGGGTCGGTCCACCCCGGCCAGGGCGTCGCGCAACGCCACCGAGGTGTGGGTGAGGGCCCCGGGGTTCACCAGGAATCCCGCCACACGCGTCGAGGCTTCGTCCACGAAGTCCAGAAGGGCTCCCTCGTGGTTGGACTGGAGGGTCTCCAGCTCCACGCCCAGCTCGTCGGCCAGCTCGCCCAGCGCCCGATCCACGTCGTCGAGGGTGTCGGTCCCGTAGACCTCGGGCTCCCGCCGGCCCAGAAGCTGGAGGTTCGGGCCGTGGAGCACGCCGATCTTCACGAACCGCCTCCGGCGTCCCGGGCCTCGTCGTCGTCGCGGCCCCAGGCCAGAAGCCGGTCGAAGTAGTCGCCGATGGGTGGCCCGGCGGCGGCGGCCGCATCCGGATCATCCTGGGTCCAGGCGAAGGGCGTATCCACCGTCGGCCCGTGGGCCCCGTCCTTCGGCCCCCACCCGATGGCCGAGGCCACCGCTTCGTCCTGGTCCGCGTCCTCGAGGGGGGGAAGAGAGGTCGGGTCCTCGGGGGCCTCGGTCCGATCCCCCTTCGACGGGGCCGCCGCGTCCGCGGGTTCGTCCGTCTCTCCCTCCAGGGCGGCGATGCGGTCCCGCAGGCCCTGATCCTCGGGCGTGACCCGGAGGAGCTGCAGGTAGACCGAACGCGCCCGGTCCGTCATGCCCTGTCGGGCGTAGAGGTCCGCCAGCGTCCGGGTGGGAAGGGGCGCGTGGGGGTCCAGGTCCGGGTCCTTCGCGGGCGCCTGCTCCTCGTCTCGCCCGTCTTCGGCCTCCTCACCCGCGACCGAATCCGGGGCCGGGGCCGCCGACGCCACGAGCTCCTCGGCGTCTTCCTCGGCCTCCGGCTCGTCGGGAGCCAGGGCGCCCAGATCCACGGGCTCCGGGTCGTCGGGAGCCAGGGCGTCCAGGTCGACGGCCTCCGGATCGTCCGGGGCCAGGGCGTCCAGACCGACGGGCTCCGGATCATCCGGGGCCAGGGCGTCCAGACCGACGGGCTCCGCATCGTCTGGGGCCAGGGCGTCCAGATCGACGATGGGCTCCGCGTCGGGGGCGTCGGCCTCGGCGGGCTCCTCGTCCGAATCCGCATCCGGAGCGAGGGCCGACAGCTCCACGAACGCATCGCCCTCGGCGGGGTCGCTCGGCCCCTCCGCCTCCCCCGTGTCCTCCGAGCCATCGCCCGGCGCGTCCTCCGGTGCCGGTGGGTCCGGGGAGAGCTCGTCCATCGAGGCCGCCTCGTTCTCCGACTCGTCCACCGGCTCGGACCATCCCTCCCGGGCCTCGGTCTCGGCCGGTCCTTCCAGCTCCCGGAGACGGCGTCGGGTGCGCCGTGCCTCGGGTTCGGCCCCCTGGGCCTCTTGCGCCAGGGAGAGGAGCCGGAGGCCCTCGACGTTCTCGCCGTCCAGCTCCAGCACGCGGTGGGCGGAGAGCTCGGCCTCCGCCACCATCCCGGCGTCCAGGTAGGTACGGGCGGCGACGACGTGGCCCGACGCGAAGTCCGGGTGTGCCTTCAGCCCCGTGAGGAGGATCGCCAGGGACTCCTTCACGTGTCCGGCGCGCCGGAGGGCGTCCGCCAGGGGGGCGAAGGCCCGGCCGTGGGGGTCGCGTTCCGACCCGTGGAGCTCGCGCAGTGTCTGAATCTCCCTCTGAAGGGAATCGGTCACCGGAAGCTCCGGATGTCAGGGACGGGAACGCGGGTTTCGCCGCCGGGTCGAGTGCCCCCGGGCGAATCCGTGCAACATAGGGAAGGCCGCGAAAAAGTGTCAACGAGCCGGGAACCACCCGGGTCCGCCGTCCGTACCTGAAGGAGGAGGCCGACCCAGGGCCCCGGTGGATTGAGGGCCCCTCCAGTCGACGTTACACTATCAGGTCTAGCCAATGAAGACTCGTTCGCAGGTCGCGGGAGACGCCGCCTTATGATGCGTCAGATGCGTGAGGCCACGAAGCCGATCATGCTGTTCACAGCAGCGGCTTTCGTCGCCCTCATGGTGTTCGAATGGGGTATGGATGCCACCGGCCGGAGCTCCGGCTCCCTCGGTGAGATCGGCAGCGTAAACGGCGATCCCGTCATGTACGAGGACTACATGGCCGCCTACCGGAATCTGTACGACCAGGTGCAGGGCTCCCAGGAGGAGCCCATCACCTCGCAGCAGAATCGGGACATCGAGGATGCCGCCTTCGACGAGATGGTCAATCAGATCCTCATCCGCCAGGAGCTGGATCGTCGGGGCATCACCGTGACGGATGAAGAGATCAGCCAGGCGGCCCAGTTCAGCCCGCCCCAGGACCTCCGGCCCCAGTTCACCACCGAGGAGGGTCGCTTCGACGCCCAGGCATACCAGCAGTTCCTGGCCCAGCTTCCCCAGGATCAGCTTCTCCTCCTGGAGGCCTACTATCGGGATGTGATCCCGAGGGGCAAGCTCCTTCGACAGGTGTCCTCCGGGATCTGGCTCTCCGATGCCGAGCTCTGGCAGATGTATCGGGACCAGAACGCCCAGGCCGAGGTGCGCCACATCCCGCTGGATCCCAGCACCCGATACGCCGACGAGCTCTTCACCGTGGAGGAGTCGACGGCGCGGGACTATTACGACGAGCACGAGGAGGACTTCCAGGTCCCCGCTCGCGCCACCGTACGAGCCGTGGTCCTCGACAAGACGCCGACGGCCGCGGACACGGCTGCCTCGCGAGAGCGGGCACGGGAGATCCGACAGGACCTCCTGGACGGAGCGGACTTCGCCGACGTGGCGGCCCGTGAGTCCTCGGACGAGGGCTCGGCGCAGGGTGGCGGCGAGCTGGGGGTCTTCCCACAGGGCCAGATGGTGGCCGCCTTCGATTCCGCCGTCTTCGACGCACCGGTGGGCGAGCTCACCGAGCCGGTCCAGACCAGCTTCGGCTTCCACGTCATCGAGGTCCAGGATCGATGGGGCCAGGACAGCGCCCAGGCGCGGCACATCCTGGTTCCGGTGGCCCGCAGCGACTCCAGCGAGATCGCCCTGCTGACCCGCGCCGACTCCCTTGAGGACGCGGCGGAGGATCGGAACCTGGCCTCGGCGGCCAGCGAGCTCGGCCTGGAGGTGACGACCCACCAGATCAACCAGAACTTCCCGCTGGTCCCCGGCGCCGGCCAGATCGGCGAGGGGTCGGACTGGGCCTTCGAAGAGGCGCTGGTGGGCGACGTGAGCCCGGTGTTCGAGAATCAGCAGGCCTTCTACGCCCTGGAGCTGGTGAGCAGCACCCCCGAGGGCGTGCTTCCCTTCGCGGAGGCGCTGGAGACCATCCGAGCCCGGCTTCTGGCCGAGCAGAAGATGGACTCCGCTCTGGTGGAGGCGGGTGCCGTGGTGAGCGCCATCCGGGGTGGTGAGGCGCTGCCCAACGCAGCCGCCGACGCCGGCCTCGAGGTCCGTCAGGCCGGTCCCTTCACCCGGACGGGCTTCGTCCCGGGACTGGGACGTCAAAACGCGGCCGTGGGCGCCGCCTTCGGGCTGGACGTCGGTGAGGTGAGCGATCCGGTGCGGACCCAATCCAACGTCTTCGTCCTGGAGCTCCTGGGACGGGAGGAGGCCGATTCGCTGGCCTGGCGGGAGCAGTTGCCACAGCAGCGGCAGGCGGTGGCGTCCCAGCTCCAGCAGCAGCGTCTCCAGGAATGGATCGAGGCCCTGCGGTCGGCGGCGACCATCCGGGATCGTCGCACCGAGGTCCTGCAGGCCGCCGACGAGGCACCTGCCGGACCCCAGATGCCCATGGGCTTTTAGCCGACCAGCCGACACCCCACCCACGACGCAAACGGGCCGGCGGAGCATTCGCTCCGCCGGCCCGTTTGTCGTTCTGCCTGCTGCCTACCCCGTAGCTGCCTTCCGCTCGCGCCCTTCTCTTCGGACGGAACCGTGGTCTGGTCGGGCTTGAGCCCTTCGCGGGCCGGTTCCGACGGCGTAGGGGTCGGGGACGATACCGTGCCCTCGGTGAGCCGCCGAGGCTCTCCCTCCTCCTTCTGGTCCGCCGTGGGCTTCTTGGGACCCTGGGCCTCCGGGGGTGTGCGGAGCTCGTTCTCGATCTCCCGCACCGAACCCTTGAATTCCCGGATTCCCTTTCCGAGCGCCGAGCCGATCTCCGGCAGGCGCTTGGCACCGAACAAGAGGAGCACGACCAGGAAGATGAGGACCATCTCCGCCATGCCCAGGCCGCCGATTCCCATGGTATACCTCCGCGCGGGACGCCTGTCCCGCTGGTTCAGATCAGCCGGTCAGATCCAGGACCGCGCGACGAACGCGACGATCGAGATCCCCACCAGCGTCAGGACGTTCAGAGTAAGCGTGAGGGGCCCCACTGTGAAGGCCACGGCCACCAGGTCCACCGAAAGCGGCCCCAGGGAGGCGCTCACCGAAGTGGTGAGAAAGTCCCGGGCCGCGCTGTCCGGCAGAAAGGTCTCGGCCAGTTCGGTGAGGAGTCCTCCGAGGAAGAACCCCAACACCAGGGTCCACGCCAGCCGAACCGTGGTCCGACGACGGGTGTCAACGAGCAAGGGCGGCCTCCGGCAGCTCCGTCGTCACCGTTGGCGGTCCACCGCGTAGGACACGGCGTCGCGCAGAGCTCGTACCGCCGGTCCATCGGGGATCTCGGCCAGGGCCTCGTCCGCCTGGTCGGCGAAGAAGGCCGCCCGGTCCCGGGCGTACTCCAGCCCTCCCCGTCGCTCCACGATCTCCACCACAGCCTGGATCTCCTCGTCGGAGGGGTCGACCCGGGTGAAGAACTCCCGGATGAGCGCCTCCTCGGCGTCGTCCACCCGCTCCAGAGCCACCAACAGCGGAAGCGTCACCTTCCGCTCCCGCAGGTCGTGGCCCGTGGGCTTGCCGGTGACGTCCTCGGTGCCGGTGTAGTCCAGGAGGTCGTCCGCGATCTGGAAGGCCATCCCCAGGTTGTGGCCGAAGCGGGCCATGGTCTCCCGGTAGCCGGCGTCGCCGGCCAGGGCACCCATCTCGCAGGCGGCCGACATGAGGGAGGCGGTTTTGGCGGCGATGAGGCGATCGTAGTCCTCTTCGGAGAAGTCCAGCGCGTCGTAGGAGAGGAGCTGCCGCATCTCCCCCACGCTCATCTCGTTGGCCGCCCGCGCCAGGACCCCGAGGGCCTCCACATTGCCCAGTCGGGTGAGCTCCGAAATCGCCCGGGAGTAGAGGTAGTCGCCCATGATGATGGCCACCTGGTGCGTCCAGATGGAGTTCACCGTGGGAAGGCCGCGACGCAGCACCGAGTGGTCCACGGCGTCGTCGTGCACCAGGGTGGCCAGATGCACCAACTCCACCACCGCCGCCGGGGTCAGGGTCGTCCCATCCTCGGCTCCGGTGGCATCCCCCGCCAGGAGGAGGAGCGTCGGTCGGAAGAGCTTCCCCTGGAGGAAGAGGAGGTGCTGGTTGACCTCCTCGATGAGCTGGAAGTCCGAGAGGACGATGCGACGTAGCTCATCCCCCACCTGGTCCAGGCGAGCCCGGACGGGTGCCTGGATGGATTGGAGCGTGGGTGGGGCGCCTCGTACGGCCTGGGTCAAACCGGCGTCCGGCGGGAGGAACTCACGTCGAGGTGCGTCATGCCGGGCGGAGCGTGCGAAGCCGCTCGGTCACGTCGGCGAAGTTGATGTCCAGCGAGAAGACGCGGTCGTAGAACTCCAGCGCCTCCTCGGTGTTCCCCTTCTCCTCGTGGGCCCGGGCCAGGTAGTAGTAGATGCCGAGGAGCTCGTCCTCGACGCCGTAGTCCACCTTCAGAGCCCGCTGCAGCGACCGGACGGCTTGGTCCGGATGGTCCATTTCCAGGAAGGTCTGGCCCATGAGCTCGTAGGTGGGGAGGTGGCCGGGATCTGCCCGGAGGGCCGACTGGAACTCGGAGATGGCCTCGTCCAGCAGCCCCATCTCCTTGTAGGCCGTGCCCAGGTCGTGGTGGGCGCTCACGTCGTCGGCGCCGAGGTTCTCCGAGACCTTCTCCTTGAACTGGGACAGCATCTTGGCGAAGTCGGCCTCCTCGTCCCCCGTCGGCTCCTCGTAGGCGACTGTGAAGCGAGTCGTCTTCTCCTCCTGACCACCCAGGATCATGGAGCCCAGGTCCACGTAGTCCTCGTTCGCCGCCACCTCCCGCGCGGGCTCGGTGGGAAGATCGTCGTCCTGGAGGGCGGCGCGGGCGTCGGCGTTGCCCGGGTCGGCGTCCAGCACCTGCTGCCAGGCGGCGCGGGCCCGACCGGGGGCGTCCTGCCACTCGAGGGCGCGGGCCAGCCCGGTGTAGGCCTCCACCAGGTCCTCCTCCGCTCCGCTGCCGTAGGCCAGCTCCACCATCCGCTGGTGGAGGGAGACGTCGTGGGGGTCCGACGCCAGGCGCGCCCGAACCTCGTGGGGGGTGAGCTCGCCGGGAGCCTCGGCCACCTCCTGCGTCAGCGAGTCCTCCGCCGCCTCCGCCGCCTGGTCCACCAAGTCCAGATCCGCGAG
>CAKZOQ010000636.1 GCA_937136445.1 uncultured Gemmatimonadota bacterium | reverse complement strand
CAACGCGACGGCCCACCGCGAAGAAAGGGCCGAGCAACGCGACGGCCCACCGCGAAGAAAGGGCCGAGCAACGCGACGGCCCACCGCGAGGAAAGGGCCGAGCAACGCGATGGCCCACCGCGAAGAAAGGGCCGAGCAACGCGATGGCCCACCGCGAAGAAGGACCGACCGTCCCTGAAGCCCGAGGCGCCGCTGGGACAAGGCGCGCCGAGGAAGACGTAGCACGCGCTACGTCAACGAGGCAGCAACGCCGTCCCAGCGGATGCATCGGGCTTCAGGGTCAGTGTTTGAGGCCGGTTGCTTGCGCAAACCCCTCCATCGCCTCCTGCTCCTCGTCGGACAGCTCGTCCGGCACCTCGACCTTCACCTCCACGTACTGGTCCCCGGTCCGGCCGGCCTTCTCGACCCCCTGCCCTCGAACGCGGAACTTGGTCCCCGTCTGGGTCCCGCCGGGGATCGTGAGCACGACCTTCTTCCCCGAGATGGTCCGCACCCGGATCTTCGACCCCAGGGTCGCCTGGACGACATTGATGGGCACCGTCACATGGACATCGAGACCTTCCCGCCGGAAGAAGCGATGCGGCTTCACCCGGAAGGTGATGATCAGGTCGCCGGGGGGACCACCACTTCGCCCCCGCTCCCCCTGCCCGGAGAGCCGGACCTTGTTCCCCGAATCCGTGCCGGCGGGCACCTTGATGGCGATGGTGCGTTTCTGACGGACCTCGCCGCGACCGTCGCACGACCGGCACGGATCCTGGGGGATGCGACCCCGTCCGAAGCACGCCGGACACGGGCGCTTCACGGCGAAGCCGCCCTGCCCGAAGGAGACGTTCCCGCTCCCGCCGCACTCGGTGCACCGGGTCAACGACGTCCCGGGCGTGGCCCCCGTCCCGGCGCAGGTGGCGCAGTCCTCGGAGATGGCCACCTGGACCGAGACCTTCCCACCCCGTGCGGCGGTGAGGAACGGCACCTCCACGACGTACTCCACGTCCTGGCCCTTTCGGCGACCGTCCCCGGCCCGCGCCTCGCCCCCAGACCCGCCGCCCGCCGCCTTCCTACCGCGATCGAAGAGGGAGCTGAAGAGGTCCGAGATGTTGCCGAATCCCCCGCCCAGATCCTCGAAGGAGATGTCCCCGGGCGCCTGAAACCCCCCGCCGCGCCCTCCGGCGGCCTGCCCCGGGCGCCCACCCCCCGGCCGTCCTCCGCCGAAGCCGAAGGAGCCCATGCGGCGCATCTGGTCGTACTTCTTCCGCTTCTCCGGATCGGAGAGCACCGAGTACGCCTCACCGACCTCCTTGAAGCGCTCCGCCGCAGATGGGTCGTCGGCGTTGGCGTCCGGATGGTACCGCTTGGCGAGCTTCCGGTACGCCTTCTTGATTTCGGCGGCGCCCGCCTTCTCGCCGACACCGAGGATCTCGTAGAAGTCCTTCTGGGCCCCCGCCATGACGTCCTCCGCCTCAGCCCTGGACCTTGTGGACGCTCACCCGGGCCGGGCGCACGAGCTTCCCCTTGAAGGCGTAGCCCTTCAGAAAGACCTGGGCGACGGTGTCGTCCTTGGCCTCCTCCTCGGTCTCCACCCGCATCATGGCCTCCATGGTCTCGGGGTCGAAGGCGGTGCCGGCCTCCGGGACCACGACCTCGGCACCGGCCTCCTTCAGGGAGCGCACGAACTTCCGCTCCACCAGGTCGATGCCCTCCATGATCCCCTCCACGGTGGCGTTGTCCAGGTCCAGGGCCGCCACCCGCTGGAGGTCGTCCAGGACGTCCAGCAGGTGGCCCACCAGATCGGCCTGGGCGCGCGCCCAGGTGTCGAGCCGTTCCTGCTCCACCCGGCGCCGGTAGTTGTTGAACTCCGCGGCGAGGCGAAGGTGGCGGTCGTTCAACTCCTCGAACTCCTCGCGGAGGGTGGTGAGCTCCGTCGCCTCGGAGCCGGATGCTCCGGCGTCGTCCCCGTCGGAGCCGGTCTCGGAGGCGGCACCACCGGCCTCGGACACGTCGTCGGGCTCCTGGGCGACGGTCTCGCCGTCGGCGTGGGTCTCCTGCTCGTTCATCTTCGCACCGGGTGGATCGGGATGAGGGGACGTGAGAGCAGCCGCAGGACGTCGGCCCGCGACCGTCTGGAAGATACCACGGCAGGGGGCGAGGGTTCAGGGGCCACCGTCGGTCGCGACCTCCGAGGACTCCGAGCGCCCTTCCAGCACCCGGAGGATCAGCGCCAGCGCCGCCTGGGTCGAGCGGTCGCGCACCTCCTCCCGATCTCCCGGAAAGCGCTCCCGGCGGACCTGCACCGATCCTCCCCGGACCACGGCGTAGCAAACGGTCCCCACGGGCTTCTCCACCGAACCGCCTCCCGGCCCGGCCACCCCCGTCAGCGACACGCCCACCTCCGCGCCGAACCGCCGGCAGACGCCCCGTGCCATGGCCTTCGCCACCTCCTCGGACACGGCGCCATGCCGTTCCAGGAGGGCCGAATCCACCCCCAGCAACTCCACCTTGGCCTCGTTGGCGTAGGCCACGACGCCCCCGAGGAAGAGGCGGGACGAACCAGGCCGAGAGGTCATCCGCTGAGCCAGGAGGCCCCCGGTGCAGCTCTCGGCGGCGGCCAGCCGGAGGTCCCGAGCCAGCAGCGCCTCCGACACCGCTTCCACCAGGTCGCCGCCCTCCGCCTGGAAGCGCCACGGCTCCAAGACCGGGGCCAGCCGCGCCTCCACCTCGTCGAAGCCACACCGCGCCTCGTCGGCGTCGAGGCCCGTTGCCGTGAGGCGCAGGTCCACCCCCCGCCGATCCGGGAGAAAGGCCACCTGGATCGGCCCCGCGCCGGGCAGGTGGTCCGCCAGCCGGTGGGCCAGGAGGGACTCGGGGATGCCGGTGGTGTGGAGGGTCCGGGTGTGGATCGGTGGCCGCTCCCCCGCGAACCAGTCTGCGAGGAGCTCCGGGAGCCCCCCCTCGACGATGGCGGTCATCTCCCGGGGGACCCCAGGGAGGAGGACCACCCCCCCACCCCGGCGCTCCGGGCCCGCCCCCGGCACCTCCAACGCCAGCCCCGGAGCCGTCCCGTGGGGATTCGCCAGCAGGCGGGCGCTGTGGGGCACCTGGGCCACCCGCCGATTCGGCTCGGGAAGCTCGTCGATCCCCCGATCCCGGAATCGACGGGCGATGGCCTCGAGGACGGTGGGGTCTTCCGCCAGGGGTCGGCCCAGGAGGGCGGCGACGGCGTCCCGGGTCCGGTCGTCGGGGGTGGGGCCCAGGCCCCCGGTGACGACCACCAGCCGAGCCTGGTCCAGCGCCGCCGACACGGCGGCGCCGATGGCTGCCTCCTGGTCCGGGACCGTCCAGCGGCGGACCACCGGAAGGCCCCGTGCCGCCAGCCATCGCCCGAGCCAGGCGGCATTGGTGTCCGTGGTCGCCCCCAGGAGGAGCTCGTCCCCCACCGCCACCACCGCCGAGGGGACGCCCGCCGCACCCGCCCCCTCCGCCCCGCCTCCCGGGCTCAGGAGCGCACCCCCAGGAGCGACCGGTACCGCCAGAGGTAGTCCAGCATGCTGTAGACGGTGAGGACGATGGCCAGGGCCAGCGACACCGCCACGACCCCTCCCACCACCACGCGGAACGCCGTCCAGGCCCCACCCTCCCAAGCCCCGGCCAGAGCCAGGGAACGCACCGGATACCAGAGGAGGAGTCCGCCGGTGAAGATGGATTGGAGGAGGGCCTTCTGCTTTCCGGCCCCTCCGGCAGCGATGACCACCCCCTGACGTGCCGCCCAGCTCCGGAAGACGGTGATGAAGATCTCGCGGCCGAAGATCACCACCATGACCCAGAGCGGCATGGCGCCCCACCAGGGGATGAGCCCCGCCTCCGTCCCCCGGTTGGAGATGAGGTAGAACGGGATCCAGGTGGAGGCGAGGAGCAACTTGTCCGCCAGCGGGTCGAGGAGCTTCCCCACGTCGGTGATCATCCCGTGCTTCCGGGCGAGGTACCCGTCCCAGACATCGGAGAGGCCGGCGACCACGAAGAGGACGAAGGCCCAGAAGCGGGGCGTCGTACCCGGGGAGAGCGCCAACACGAAGATCACCGGACAGGCGAGGATCCGCCCGACGGTGATGATGTTGGGGAGGGTGAGGCGGGTCCCCGGCACGGGAGGAGGCTCAGCCCAGCGCCTTGACGACCAGCTTGCTCACGCAGGAAAGGGTCTCGAAGACGCCCTTTCCCTCGATGGCGATCCCCTCGAAGTCCGGCACACCCATGGGATTGATCTGCGACCGGAGGTCGCCCACCGGCAGGATGTCCGTCATGTCCCGCTTGTTGTACTGGATGGCGAAGGGGATCTCCTTCAGGTCGTAGCCGTACGTTTCCAGGTTCTCGTGCAGGTTGTGCATCGACTCGATGTTGGCTTCGGCGCGGGAAGCCTGCGAATCGGCGATGAAGACGATGCCGTCCACACCCTTCAGGATGAGCCGCCGGCTGGCGTTGTAGTAGACCTGTCCCGGCACGGTATAGAGGTGGAACCGGGTCTTGAAGCCGCGGACCTCACCGAGATCGATGGGAAGGAAGTCGAAGAAGAGCGTCCGCTCCGTCTCGGTGGCCAGGGAGATCATCTTTCCCTTGGTCTCCGGATTCACCCGCGAGTAGATGTACTCCAGGTTCGTGGTCTTCCCACCGAGTCCCGTCCCGTAGTAGACGATCTTGCAGTTGATCTCCCGGGAGGCGTAGTTGATCATCGACATGCGTCGACGTCACCTCCCCTGCCGATGCGCGGGACGAGCCAAGGAGCCTCCTGGACGAGCGGTGGGTGGGACCCTGGGACGGGTCGATTCGAGCACGAGAAGGCGCGGAGGATGTACCCCCGACGCGTGGCCGCGGTGTAAAGTCGGGAGGGTGGGCGTAGAGGGCAACCCTCGGCGAATCAAGCCGCTCCCGGGCTCGGCGTGAGACGTCCGGTCCGGTCCCCCACCTCGTTCTCCATCCGCTCGACGATGGCCTCGGCGCGACCCCGGAGGAGCCGACGGGGCTCCCAGGCGATGAAATCCCGGAGGACCCGGATGTTGTCCACCGATGCCTCCTGGCGACCCATGTGGCCCAACGCTGCGAGACGTCGGAGGGCATGGGGACTGAAGAGATCCCGGCGGTGCCGCTGAATCCGATCCCGCACCAGCAATGCCGCCGCGGCCCCGGCGGCCGCAGCCACGAGGATGGTGATGCCTGCCACGCGAATGCTCTTGTTCTCCATGCTCACATCTCCCGTCGGCCCGACAGCGCCTCCGCGATGGTCGTGCCGTCCACGTATTCCAGGTCGCTTCCTACCGGGATCCCCCGAGCGAGGCGCGTAACGCGCGCCCCCAGCGGTCGGATCGTGTCTTCAAGATACACGGCGGTGGCCTCGCCTTCCACGCTGGCGTTGGTCGCCACGATGACCTCCTCCACCGCGCCGTCGGCCTCCCGGATCCGCCGAAGCAGGCGCGGGATGTCCAACTCCTCGGGTCCGATGCCGTCCAGCGGGGAGAGGTGCCCGCCCAGGACATGAAAGCGGCCCCGGAACTGCCCGGTGCGTTCGATGGCGCCCACCTCGAAGGCCTCCTCCACCACGCAGAGAACCGCCTCGTCCCGCCGCGGGTTGGTGCAGATTTCGCACCGCTCGTGCTCGGTGAAGTTCCCGCAGACCTCGCAGGCACGGATCCGGTCCGCCATCTCCTGCAGCGCGCGGGAAAGCCGCCGGGTGTCGTCCCGTGCCCCCTTCATGAGATGGTGGACGAGTCGCAGCGCGGTCTTGGGCCCGATCCCGGGCAGGCGTGCGAACTCGTCGGTGAGCCGGTCGATCACCGACACGGAAGACGATCCGCGCGGGTCAGAAGAGGTTGGAAAGGTTGGGCATTCCCGGAAGGCTCGGCATCCCGCCGGAGACCTTCTTCATCTGCTCGTCGTAGTGCTTCTTCGCCTTGGACTGGGCCTCGGACACCGCGGCCAGAACCAGGTCTTCGAGCATCTCTACATCCTCCGAGTCCACACAGGTAGGATCGATCTCGACGCCCCGGATCCCACCCTTCCCGTCCACGGAGACGGTGACCATGCCACCGCCCGAAGAGGCGGAGACGGTCTCGTTTTCCAGGGACTCCTGCACCTCCTTCATGTTCTTCTGGAGCTGCTGTCCCATCTGCATCAATTGCTGGAGATTGTTCATCGATTCCGGGGTCCGTCCGTGAGTTCGAGGTCCCATGCTTCTACCGCCGCCTCCAGCCGCGGTTCCTTCCGGAGTAGCTGCCTCATGGTGTCCTCCCGGACGGTCTCGGTGGAGATCCGTTCCGGGACCTCCCCGCCGTCGGTGGGGTGCGCCACCCGGATCTCCCGGCGCTCCCCGAGATGCGGCTCCAGCCCTTCCGCGATGTCGCGGAGGACGCGGATCTCCTCGAGCCGCTCCTGGGCCGGACCGGGGACCAGGACCAGCTCCAACGCGCCGTCCTCCGCCTCCTGGACGGTGGCCGAGCGCAGGAAGGCCGAGAGCCCGCTGGGCACCGTGCGGCGATGGTCCAGCCACTGGGCCCAGGCAGCCTGCAAGCTGGGGGCTGCGACGATGTCCTCCCCACCCGCCGAAGCGGGCCCGGACGTGGGATCGGGCAGCGGGGCGGGACGGGCCTCCACCGAGGGCGGGGAGACTGCCGTACCATCCGATTCTTCATCGGAGCCGTCCGCGCGGGTCGCCTCGGTCCCTCGGGAGTCACCTTCCTCTCCCTCGTCCGCCTGCCCGCCCGCTCCGTCGCCGTTCCCACCCCCACCCCGGGTGCCGGACGGCGGGGGAGATCCTCCCAGCGCCCGGATCAGGTCCTCCAGAGCCACCGTGCGATCCATGTAGCTGAGGCGGAGGAGGAGCATCTCCACCAGAACCCGCGGGTTGGGGCTCCGACGCAGGCTCCCGCTCCCTTCCAGCTCCGCCGCCGTCGACATCATCCGGACCAGGTCCGCCGGTTCGAAGGCGGCCGCCCGCTCCGCCAGCGCCGCCCGCACGTCCTCGCGAACGTCCAGCTCGGCGTCCGGCGTGAGGCGCAGGCGGAGGAGGGACCGGAGGGTATCCAGGAGCCCATGGTAGAACTCGACCAAGTCGTAGCCGTCGTCCAGGAGTCGCTCCACCACGGTGAAGATCTCCCCGTGGCGACCAGCCTGGAGGACGTCCAGGAGTTCCAGGTAGCGCTCCTCCTCCACGAGTCCGAGCACCTGCCGCACCGACTCCAGCTCCACATCCCCACCGGTGAGAGACAGGACCTGGTCCAGGAGGGAGAGGGCGTCGCGCATGCCCCCGTCGGCCTTCCGACCGATGATGCGGAGCGCCTCGTCCGGCGCCGTCGCTTCCTCCCGATCCAGCACCACCCGCAGACGCTCCACGATGTCGGTGACGCCGATGCGACGGAAGTCGAAGCGCTGGCACCGTGAGAGGATGGGCGCGGCCGACTGCTGGATCTTCTGGGGCTCGGTGGTGGCGAAGACGAAGATGACCCGGGGGGGCGGCTCCTCCAGGATCTTCAGCAGGGCATTCCAGGCCTCGCGGGTGAGCATGTGCGCTTCGTCTACGATGTAGACCTTGAAGCGCGCCTCCTGGGAGGGGGCGTACATGGCCCGTTCACGGAGGTCCCGGGCGTCGTCCACCCCGCGGTTGGAGGCGGCGTCGATCTCCACGACGTCCAGCGCCGTGTGGCCTCCCCAGATCCGGCTGCAGCTCTGGCACTCGCCGCAGGGCTCACCCTCGTCGGTGCGGTCGGGGCAGTTGAGGGCCATGGCCAGGACGCGGGCCAGCGTGGTCTTGCCCACCCCCCGGGGGCCGCAGAAGAGGTAGGCGTGGCTGACGCGGCCGCCGGCCACCGCCCTCCGTAGGGTCTCGCTGACGTGCTCCTGGGTGGTGACGTCGGCGAAGCTGCGCGGCCGATACTTCCGGGCGAGGGCGGTATGCGACATGGGCCTGGAGCTCTCCCTGAAATCGAGGCCGGAGGCGCGGAGGCGCGCTCGTCGGGGCGCCAAACAATCTGACCCCCTCCGGCCGGAATCCGGCTGGATCGGGGGTCAAAAAATGCCCCAGGCGACCCGCAGCAACGATCACCACACTTAGCGCTGCTACCTGCGGGGTCCTGACGCGGTTCGCGAGCTTTCGCTCTGCGGACCTGGGGCACGACTGAAAGCTACCGGACGCTTCCCGGCGGGTCAACGCATGCCCGAAGCTCAGCGCCACCCCGGTCGCCATGCATCCGGGATGTGCTCCACCCGGACCCGGCCGCCAAGGCTGGTGACGACCACCGCATCGAAGCGGACGGCTCGATCCGAGAGACCCTCTCGGGCCAGGAAGTATTCGGCCACCGCCTCGATCTCCCGACGCTTCCGCCAGGTGATGGCGGCGGCAGCTCCGCCGAATCCCTCCCCGGTGCGGGTCTTCACCTCGACGAAGACCACCAGCTCCCCCTGGCCCAGGACCAGATCCACCTCGCGGCGACCGAACCGGTAGTTGCGGGCCAGGACAGCCCACCCCCGGCGGACCAACCAGGCCGCAGCCCGGGCCTCTCCCCAACGGCCCAGCGAATGCGCTCGGTTCGGGGAGGTGTAGAAAGTCATGCCCCAAGGTGGGGCCGACGTCGGGGCGACGGGATGGCCCGTTGCGTCGCTTTCAGACGCCGCTGGCCACCCGGTCGGAGGCGCCGAGGCCCGGAGCCAGGGACCGCCCGATGGCCCGGGCGATGACGTCGATCTGGGTCATGAGCTCCTCGAACTGCTCCGGGAAGAGCGTCTGTTGCCCGTCGGAGAGCGCCTTGTGGGGGTTGGGGTGCACCTCGACCATCAGCCCATCGGCCCCGGCGGCCACCGCGGCCCGTGCCATGGGAATGACCTTGGAGCGAACTCCCGTCCCGTGGCTCGGGTCGGCGATGATGGGAAGGTGCGAGAGGGCCTGAACCACCGGGATGGCGCTCAGGTCCAGCAGATTCCGGGTGTGCCGGTTGTCGAAGCTGCGCACGCCTCGCTCACAGAGGATGACGTCGTCGTTCCCCTCGGACACCAGGTACTCGGCAGCCAGGAGGAATTCCTCGATGGTGGCGCTCATCCCCCGTTTGAGGAGGACCGGCTTCCCCCGTTGTCCGGCGCGCCGCAGGAGGGGGTAGTTCTGCATGTTGCGGGCGCCGATCTGGATGATGTCGGCGTAGTCCGCCACCAGGTCCACGTGCTCGGGACCCAGGGCCTCGGTGACGATCATGAGGCCGGTGGCCTCGCGAGCCCGGGCCAGCAACTCCAACCCTTTCTCCCCGAGCCCCTGGAAGGAGTAGGGCGAAGTCCGCGGCTTGAAGGCGCCGCCGCGGAGGATGGTGGCGCCCGCCTCCCGGAGCCGGGAGGCGATCTCCATGATCTGCTCCTCGCTCTCCACCGCGCAGGGACCGGCCATGAGGACCATCTCCTCGCCCCCGATCACCGTCCCGTTGGGCAGGTGGACGTGGGTGTCCTCCTCCTTCCATTCCCGGGACACCTGCTTGTACGGGTGGGTCACCGGGATGACCTCCAGGACGCCTTCCAGGCCCTCCAACCGGGACGAATCGACCCGGCCGTCGTTTCCGATGAGACCCACCGCCGTCCGCTGCTCTCCGGGGATGGGACGGGCGTCGTAGCCCATGTCCTGGATGGTATTCACCACCGTATCGATGGCGTCCTGGACGGCGTTGTGCTTCATGACCACGAGCATGGGCGAGGGAGCGCTCGGCTGGGAGGTGGGAGGACCGGACCGAGGGCCCGGCGTCAATCGGTAGAGGACCCTGCTAGGAGGCCGGAGTTCCCGGGTGGACGAGCTCGGGGCCGTCGTCGAGAAGACGGACCCGGGTGCCGTCCCTGGCCCCTTCCGCCCGACCCGCCCACCCGGCCTCCCCGACCAGGCGAGCGGCCTCCTCGGTGGTGCCCGGCGGATACACGTGGGTGACCAGGAGGAGGTCGGGGCGCATCAGGCCGGCCATCTCCGCGAGGCTCCGGGGAGAGAGATGGATGTCGGTCCCCGGCGGATCCCCGTGGGCGCACTCCGCGACCACCAGATCGCAACCCTCCAGGAACCGGGCCACCTCGTCCGAGGGCCCCGTGTCGCCGGTGTAGCCCACCTCTCGGCCCCTTCCTTCCCACCGGAAGCACAGAGACCTCTCGGTATGGGGGGTGGGGTGGGCCCGAAGCACCGAATGATCGGTCTCCCAGACGTCCCCCTCGCCCAGCTCCACGAGCTGAACCTCGAAGCCGGGGTCCCTGATGTGATCCCCGAAGGCACTGGCCAGGTGTCCGAAGCGCTTGTAGAGGCCCTCCGGACCCACCACGGCCAGCGGCTCATGCCGCCGCACGGGAAGGGCGTATTTGAGGGCGAAGAAGAGCCCCGGCAGGTCGCCGATGTGGTCCGTGTGGAAGTGGGAGAGGACGATGTGGGTCAGGTTCTCCCAGGGCACGGCGAAGGCCTCCAGCGAGTGCAGGGTTCCCGGACCGCAGTCCAGGAGGAGGCGTTCCGTCCCCGCGTCCAGGAAATGCGACGAGGAGTGGTGCTTTGCGTCGGGCAGCATGGTCCCCGATCCCAGGACGGTGAACTCCACCGGTGACGTCATGGGCTCAGACCATCCCCGCTGCCTGGAGTGCCTCCTGGAGCTTCACACCGACGATGGTGCTCACCCCCGGCTCCTCCATCGTGACGCCGTAGATCCAGTCCGCCGCTTCGATGGTTCGAGGGTTGTGGGTGATGACCACGAACTGCGTCTGGTCGGCGAAGTCCTGCAGGAGTCGGATGAAGCGCCCGATGTTGTTCTCGTCCAGCGGAGCGTCCACCTCGTCCAGCACACAGAAGGGACTGGGCTTCACCAGGTAGATCCCGAAGAGGAGCGAGAGGGCGGTGAGGGCCCGCTCGCCCCCGGACAGGAGGTCGATGCGCTGGGTGGTCTTTCCCCTGGGCGAGGCGTGGATCTCCACCCCGGACTCCAGCGGGTCGTCCGGGTCCTCGAGCCAGATGTCCGCCTCGCCCCCTTCGAAGAGCCGCTGATGGGTGGACCGGAAGTTCTCCCGGATCC
>CAKZOQ010000635.1 GCA_937136445.1 uncultured Gemmatimonadota bacterium | reverse complement strand
ACGAACCCCGGTGATGACGGGAGGGCCGTGCCCAGCGCGGTGAGGGCCAGGATGAGGAGGGGCGCGTACCAGGGGAGGGCGAGGTCGAAGGCCGACAGCACGATGCGTAGCGAGGCCAGGGCCGCCGTCCAATAGAGCACGGTGGCCAGCGCCGCCCCGGGCGTCCAACGGGCGTCGGCCAGCGAGACGAGGCCGGTGACGGCCGCCTCCAGCTTCTCCCGCACCAGCACCGCCGTGGGCTCGTGGACGGGGCGGAGGAGCGTCTCCACCAGGGGGCCAAGGCCGTCCCATCGTGTCAGGCCGATGCCGGTCACGAAGGCGACGACGGTGAGGCCGGCCATCCAGGGGATCCGGCCCTCCAGCGTCTCGCCTCCGAGGACCAGGGGCACCGTCGCCACGAAGAGGAGGAGGAGCGCCACCGTGTCCATGAGCCGCTCCGCCACCACGGTGCCCACCAGCTCGGCCCGACCCACCCCGCTCCGCCGGGCCAGGTAGTCGATGCGGAGGACCTCCCCCAATCGGAAGGGCAGGACGTTGTTGCCGGTGTAGCCCAGGAGCTGCGAGGCCACCAGCGTCCCGTAGGCCACCGGCTTGAAGGGCCCCACCGTGAAGCGGGACCGGAGGCCCAGGGCCAGGAACTGGATGCCCTTGGTGAGGAGCGCCAACGAGAGGATCGGGAGCGAGACCGAGGCCAGGGCCGCCGCGACGGAATCGAGCTCCACGCGGCGCAGGGTGATCCAGAGGAAGAAGGCGGAGACCGAGAGCCCCAGGACCAGCGTCGCCCACCGGCGCGCCCTCCCCGTCACGGCTGAACGCCCTGGGGCACGGTGCCGTCGGGGCGATGCGAGGGGTCCCACCGGACCGTCCCGAGGCTTCCGCCGACCATGGCCCCGTTGGGCAGCGCCTCCGCCTCCGGAGCGTCGAGGGGCACGAGGGCCAGCGTGCACTCTGGCGTCCAGTGCAGGATCCACCCGGTGCGGTCCGGGAAGTGCTCCTGCATCAGGGCACGGTCGGCCTGGGTGGACAGGTGGTTGGCGTGGAGCACCGGATCGGTGAAGTCCGGGTCGTTGAGGGGCCACCAGAAGACGAAGGGCCGGGAGGGGACGGGGATGGTCGGGTTGCAGGGGAGGGCCCAGGGGACGGAGGAAAAGACCACCACGTCCCCGCCCAGGTCGGTCTGGTCCAGGGCCTGGAAGGGCACGCTCACCAGGGTGGCGGCCGTCCGGACGGCCTGGAGGCGCACGGGGGCGTAGAGAACGGCGCCGGTGACGACGAGGGCCGCGACGGCGGCCAGGGCGACGCGGCGCCCCGGGACGGTGGCAGCGTCCCGGAGGTCCATTCCGTCGCCCGACCCGGGAGCGGATCTTGGCCCGGGGGGGGCCGGGCCGCCCAACCCCCCGTCCCACCACCCCGCCAACCGCCGGAGTCCCACCGCCGACAGCACCAGGACCGGCAGCGCCAGCTCGGTGAAGTGCACCGGCCCCACCGTGTCGATGCCCGGATCCCGCAGCGGGGTGTGCAGGAGCAGGAACGCCCCCGCCGAGGCCCAGAAGACCGCCGTGCCCCGGGCCCCCAGGGCCAGCGCGGCGAAGACGAAGGCCGACGCCCACCCCAGGAGCGCCACGTTCAGGCGCGCCAGGCCCAGTCCCACGGTGCGCAGCGCCTCGGAGAGCCCGGCGATGGCCAGGTTCGGGACGGTGGGCGCCGTGGCGGGATCCAGCCCGCTGAAGCGGAAGGCGTTGGCTCGGGCGTAGTCCTGCCAGGCCATGTAGGCAGGGCGCAGCGGCGAGCCGGTCTGGGCGGCGTTCACCGCCAGGAAGGCCACGGCCAGCACCACCGCGGGCGCCAGGAAGCCCAGCGCCGGCCCCGGACGCCGCCCATGACGCCACCAGCGCGCCGCCCACCACACCAGGAAGGGCCCACCGATCCCCAGCGCGGTGAGGGGTCGGATGAAGAAGGCCACGGAGAAGGCCACACCGAGCCCCACGGCGGGCCGTACGTCCTCCGGATTCTCCACCGCCTGCCAGGCCAGCCAGGCCACCCAGCTCAGCGCGAAGAGCGCCGACGTGTGGGAGAGCTCGGTGGCTGCCAGGAGCTGGAGTTGCAGGCTGGTCAGAAAGAGGAGCACCGTGACCCGTGCCCACGTCCGGCCCGCCAGCGCCCGGGTCAGACGGTAGAGGGGCACCACGGTGAGCGCCGAGAGGACGGCGTTCACGTAGCCCCCCCCACCCACCGCCTCCCCCACGGCCAGGAAGGCCGGCCATCCCAGGAAGTACTGTGGGAACATCCGGCCGTCGTTGACCAGGAAGGCGTGGTCGAAGAAGAGCTTGGCTGGGTGGGATTCGGCGCCCACGCTGCCGGCCAGGAGCAGCTCCGCGGCGAAGCGGTAGAGGGATTCGTCGTCGGTGAGGGGCATCCCGCCCAGGACCAGAAGGCGGAGGGCCGCCGGGACGGCCAGCGCCACGAGGACGGCCCGGGGGAGGAACCAGGCGTCGGACCAGGGACCGCGGCCCTCCTCCTGGGGCACCCCATCCCCGCCGCCTGCCTCTCCGGGCCAGTCGTCGTCATGGAAGGCCTTCAGCAGCCCCACCGCCATGAGGGCCGCCACCGCCACCGAAGCCGGGACGAAGTAGAAGAGGAAGGTGAGATGCCGGTCGGTGGGCTCGCGGATGCTTCCTAGCGCGAGCGCCCAGCCATCGTAGGCGCCGCCCAGGACGTGGAAGGCCAACGCCAGCGCCCCGGCCCCCGCCAGGAGAGCCCACCCCTGCTGTTCCCGGTCCAGCTTCACCGGGCCCTCCTCATGGACGGAGCTCGCCTCGCCGCTCCAGGAAGGAGACCACCCGCGGGAGGTCCGAGACCAGGTTCCCCATGCGGGTCACTCCCAGCGTCGCCAGCGCCGAACCCAGGTAGGCCGCCACCGGGGTGGGCGTGTCCACCAGCGTCGCCAGCGCCACCCCCGAGAGGAAGAGGTCCCCGGCGCCCACCGAATCCACGGTGATGCGCCCCAGCGCCGGCAGGTAGGCGGCTCGGAGGCGCTGATCCGTCGCGTCGGCGTCGGCACGGGAGAAGGAGATGCACCCCCGGCGTCCCAGCGTGACCACCACCTCGTCGGCCTCGCTCCGGTCCAGGTAGCCCTTCGCCACCACCACCAGCCCGCTCTCCATGTCCGCCAGGGCAAAGCGGAGCTCACTCTCCGTGGGCGTGGCCAGTCGGGGCCGGGAGAACTTCAGGAGGTGGGCCTGGCCGGCGGTACTCACGTCGGCGAAGTAGGGCTTGCCCTGCTCCTGGCTCACGCGGGCCACGGCCTTCGTGAGCTGGGTGCCGAACAGCCCATAGCCGAAGTCCGTGGCGACCACGGCGTCGTGGCGTGGGAGCTCTTCCTCGAGAAGACCCTCCAGCCGCTCGGTGACGCGGAGAGAGACGGGGGTCGGGGGGCCCTCGTTCACCTTGAGGAGCTTCTGCTCGCCCACCACGTAGCGGGTCTTCCGGAAGAGGGGCCGTTCCCCGGCAGGGACCGCCCGCACCGCCACACCCTGGTCCTCCAGCATGGCCGTGTAGCGGTCGTATTCCGGGTCCCGGGACTCGGTGGTGAGGAGGGTGACCTGGGCACCCAGCGCGGCCATCTGGGAGGCGATGGCCGCGACGCCGCCGACGTACTCCACCTCTTCGAAGGGCGATACGGAGAGGATGGGCGTCTCCTGCGCCACCGAAGCGCTCTCACAGAAGACGTACCGGTCCAGGATGGGATCGCCCACCAGGAGGACATGGAGACCCGCCACCTCGTCGAGGATGCCCCGGAGCCTCGGCAAGTCGATCCCGTAGCGGCGGCAGTACGAGGCCACCTGCTCGTCCCCGAGCCCCAGCGTCTCACCCCGGCGCTCGATGATCTCGGTGGAGGAGAAGACGACGTCGCCGGAGCCGAAGACCACCTCGCCGCCGTAGCCCTCCACCAGGGCCTTCTCCCGGGCGAAACGGGGGTCGTCGCGGTATTCGTACTCCCGGCCCTTCACGTAGACGTCGGGCTGCACCGCCTCCAGGACAGGCCCGCCCCAGGACTCCCCCGCCAGCGTCACCAGATCCACGAACTCCAGCGCAGCGAGGTTCTCCAGCCGCAGCTCTTCCGGCACGTAGGGGCGATCGTACCCCTTCCCCACCGCCTCGTCGGCGCTCACCGAGACCAGGAGGATGTCTCCGAGCGACCGGGCGAACTTCAGGTAGCGGATGTGGCCCGGGTGCACGACGTCGAAGCAGCCGTGGCACTGCACCAGCCGCCGACCATCGGCGCGCAGCTCCTCACGGCGTCGGACCAGCTCCTCCCGGGAGAGGATCTTGGCATCGCCGCCTCCTCCGGTCGTGCCGCTCACCGTTCCACGCGCTCCGCAGGCCGCTCCAGCCATCGACGCAGAGGCAGCGCCGGCAGGTCGGGGGCCCAGTGGTCCACCTGCTCGGGGGCCACCCCCTGCCCCACGCCGGCCACCCAGCACCCGGCCTCACGAGCGGAGGCCGCTCCGGTGGCCGAGTCCTCGAAGGCGTAGCAGCGGGAGGGCGCCGCGCCGGCCACGCCGGCACCTCTCCGGTAGGGCTCGGGGTCGGGCTTCAAGCGGGTCACGTCGGTGGCACCCACCACGCCCCGCACCCGCTCCCCCCACCCCATGGCCTCCATGCACTCCTGAGCGGTCGCGCTGTTGGAGACCACCACCACAGGAGGGCCGGCCTCGAGAAGGAGCTCCAGGAAGGCGCCGGCACCCGGCTCCTCTTCCAGCTCGCCGTCGCGCACCAGCTCCAGGAAGGCGGCCTCCTTGGCCTCCGAGACCTCCTGCGCCCGGTCCCCCTCCACACCGGCGGCCTCCAGCACCGCATCGCGTCCCACCCCACCATGGATATGCGCGCGGACCGCATCGTCGAGCACCAGCCGGTGGCGGGCGAAGGCGAGCTCGTAGGCGCGCACGTGAAGGCCGTGGGAGTGCACCAGCACCCCATCCAGGTCCACGAGGAAGGCCTCGGGCCAGAAGTCGGGATCGGTCACGGGTGTCCGGAAATGGTGTGGGCCGGCGGGAGAATTCGGTACACTGGAAGGATCTACGGGGGGTCGCACGCCCGCGGCCCCACTGCCCGACAAGGTGCAGGGATTCCAACCCTCAGGAAAGGCGAAGCGCGTGGCGAACGGCCCCTCTCCCCGACACGTCCTGGTCACCGGCGGCGCCGGCTACATCGGTGCGGTCCTCGTTCCCGAGCTCCTGGAAGCCGGCTACCGGGTGACCGCCCTGGACACCTTCCTCTTCGGTCGTCGTCCGCTGGCGACCGTGGCCGATCACCCCGAGCTGACGCTGGTGGAGGCCGACATCCGGGACCGGGACGCCGTCTCCGAGGTCCTGGCCGGCGACGTGGACGCCGTGATCCACCTGGCGGCCATCTCCAACGACCCCTCCTCGAAGCTGGACCCCGGCGTCACCCGCAGCATCAACGGCGAGGCGTGCCGGGCGGTCATGACCGAGGCCCGACAGGCCGGCGTGGGCCGATTCCTCTACGCCTCCTCGGCCAGCGTCTACGGCATCAAGGACACCCCCCACGTCACCGAGGACCTGGAGCTGGAGCCCATCACCCTCTACGCCCGCTGCAAGGCCGACGGAGAGACCGTCCTCAACGACCTGGTGGCCGACGACTTCGTCGGGGTCTCGGTGCGTTCGGCGACGGTGTGCGGGGATTCCCCCCGGCTTCGCCTGGACCTCACCATCAACCTCCTCACCGACCAGGCCCTGCGACTGGGCTACATCCGCGTCTTCGGGGGCACCCAGATGCGGCCCAACATCCACCTCCGCGACCTCACCCGCTTCTACCGCCTCCTCCTGGAGGCCGAGCCCGACCGGGTGAATGGCCAGGCCTTCAACGTCTCCCAGGCGAACGCCTCGGTCATGGCCCTCGCCGAGATGATCCGGGACGAGGTAGACCCCTCGCTGGAGATCCGTACCGAGCCCACCGACGACCTCCGTTCCTACCACCTTTCTGCGGACCGGGCTCGGGAGGTTCTGGGCTTCACCCCGGAGCACGACCTGGCCGAGGCGGTGCAGGAGCTACAGGCCCGCTACGCCGAGCCCCAGGACCCCGATCCGGCCTCGGACTGGTACCGGAACGTGCGCTGGATGAAAGAGCACCCGGACCGGTGGCGAGCATGAAGGTCCCCTACGTGGACCTGGCCGCTCAGCACGCGCCCCTGGAGGAGGAGCTCCTGGAGGCGGTCCGAGAGGTGCTGCGCCATGGCTGGTTCATCCTGGGTCCGGAGGTGGAGGAGCTGGAGGAACGCCTGGCGGAGCGGCTCGGGGTGCATGGGGTGGTGGGCGTGGCCAACGGGACCGACGCCCTCACGCTGGCCATGCGGCTCCGCTGCATCGCGCCGGGGGACGAGGTTCTCATGCCCTCCCACACCTTCCTGGCCACCGCCCACGGCGCCCGGCTCCTGGGGGCCGAGCCCGTCTTCGTGGACATCGAGCCCGAACGGATGCTCCTGGACCCGGCACGCCTGGCCGAGGCTCTCACGCCGAAGACCCGAGCCGTGGTCCCCGTGCACCTGGGAGGGCACGTCTGCGACATGGACGCGTTGGTGGCGTTCTGCCAGGAGCACGAGCTGGAGCTCATCGAGGACTGCGCCCAGGCCATCGGCAGCACCTGGCGGGGCCGGTCGGTGGGCAGCTTCGGGCTGGGGGCCTTCTCGCTCCATCCCCTGAAGACCCTCTCGGCCCCCGGCGACGCCGGCTTCGTCACCGTGCACGATGACGAGGAGCTGGAGCGGCTGCGCCTCACCCGGAACTTCGGGCTGCGGGACCGGGATCACACGGAGTTCGTCTCGGACCACTCCCGGCTGGACACCCTCCACGCCGCCATGCTCCTGGTGAAGCTCCGGCGACTGGACGACTGGATCGCCGCCCGTCAGGCCCATGCCGCCGCCTACACCGCCGGCCTCGCGGACCACTACCGCCTCATCCCGGTGCCGGAGCACTCCGAGGTGGCCTGGTCCACCTACGTGGTGCGCCACCCCGAGCGCGACCGGATCCTGGAGACGCTACGGACACAGGGCTTCGACGTGAAGATCCACTACCCCGTGCCCGTCCACCGGCAGGCGCCCTACGCCGACACCGGGCCCTGGGAGCTTCCGGAGACGGAGCGGGGCGTGGCCACGATGATGAGCCTCCCGGTGACACCGGAGCTGGGTCCTTCGGACCGGGACGCCCTCATCGAGCTGCTCAGGGGGCTGGCATGAGGAGGGGGATCCCGGTGCTCGTCCTGACCCTCCTGACGGCCGCGTGCTCGGGAGCGCCCCCGGCCGCCCTGGGGCCCACCGGGGAGTCCGGTGCCCAGGCCCTCGCCGCCTGCCCCGACACGCCCAACTGCGTGCATACCGGCCTGCGCCACCCGGACGGGACCCAGGGGCTGGTCCTGGCCGAGGACTGGCCCGACCGGCCCGAAGCCGCCCTCGACGCCATCGCCGAGGCTCTGGAGGCCATGCCCCGCACCGAGGTGGTGGAGAGGGAAGGCCGCTACCTTCGGGCGGAGGCGACCTCGCGCATCTTCCGCTTCGTGGACGACGTGGAGGTCCACCTGGCGATGGACGGCCAGGTGGTGGTGCGCTCGGCGTCCAGGGTGGGGCGGTCGGACATGGGGGTCAACGCCGAGCGGGTGGCGGAGCTTCGCGGTGCGCTGGAACGATCCGGAGTGGTGTGGTCGGTGCCCTGAGGGGTGTCCGACGGTGATCTCGAGCATGCACATGCACAGGCGCTATTGCGCTGCGGAGGTATGGATGAACCGGTGTGGGTGGAGTCTCCTGTTGGTGGCGGCGATGGTGATGGT
>CAKZOQ010000634.1 GCA_937136445.1 uncultured Gemmatimonadota bacterium | reverse complement strand
CCCTGGACACCGCCGCGTCGCGGGCCGACGATGGCAGGGTGGCGGACAGCCTCCTACTCCTTCGGGACTCCCTCTCCGACCCTTCTCCACAGAATTGAGCCATGCCCGATCCGCTCGTTCCCTCCCCGCCTCTGACCTCCTACCCCAGCTCCGAGGACCTGGAGCTGCCGTGGGATCGGGTGATCCTCTCCGTGGTGGTGCCCTGCTTCAACGAGCGGGCCACCGTGGAGCAGCTCCTCCGCAAGGTCCGTGAGGTGCCCCTCCAGCTCGAGGTCATCGTCGTGGACGACGGCTCCACCGACGGCACGCGGGACGTCCTCACCCGCCTGGAGGAGGAGGGCCTCGTGGACCGCCTCATCTTCCACGAGGAGAACGCAGGGAAGGGGACGGCGCTGCGCACCGGCTTCCGGGAGGCCACCGGCGACGTGGTGGTGGTGCAGGACGCCGACCTGGAGTACGACCCCCGGGAGCTTCCCTACCTGCTCCAGCCCATCCTGGGCGGCAAGGCCGACGCCGTGTACGGCTCCCGGTTCCTGGGCGGACCCCATCGGGTCCTCTTCTTCTGGCACTCGGTGGGGAACCGCTTCCTCACCCTCCTCTCCAACATGTTCACCGACCTGAACCTCACCGACATGGAGACCTGCTACAAAATGGTCCGTCGGGAGCTTCTGCAGTCCCTGCCGCTGTCGGCGTCGCGCTTCGGCATCGAGCCGGAGCTCACCGCCCGTCTCGCCCAGGCCGGCGCCCGCATCTACGAGCTTCAGGTGAGCTACCACGGCCGCTCCTACGCCGAGGGCAAGAAGATCGGATGGAAGGATGGCGTGTCCGCCCTGTGGGCCATCCTCAGCTACAACCTCTTCCCACCCTCCGTCCCTCGGTGGGAACCTCCGGAGGTGGATCCGTGGGACGCGCCGGAGCGCCTGGCCCAGGGGCCGTCCGGGGACGGGGAGCCGCCGGACGCGTGAACGCGCTCACCCCCGCGCCGGCCGCCTGGCTGGTGGGGCTGGCGGCCCTCGTGGTCTATGCCAACTCCCTGGGCAACGGGTTCGCCTTCGACGACCCCTGGGTCATCGAGCAGAATCCGGTGGTCACCGAGGGACGGTTCTCCGACGCGCTGACACGTCCCTACTGGCCGGACGCCGCGCCGGGGACGGGGAACTTCCGTCCGTGGATCACGAGCAGCTTCGCGCTGGAATGGCACCTCTTCGACGGGTCGCCCGTGGGCTTCCACGCCGTGAGCGTCGTCGGCCACGCGGTGGTCTCGGTCCTCGTCTTCTTCCTCCTTCTCTGCTTCGCGGGGCCCCTCGCCAGCCTGGTCGGGGGCCTGGTCTTCGCCGTCCATCCGGTCCACACGGAGGCGGTGGCGAATGTGGTGGGACGGGCGGAGATCTATGCCGGCGGGGCCGTCGTGGCGGCGGCGCTCCTGTGGTGGCACGGCTCCGCATGGACCGGGTGGCGGCGAGGTCTCCGCGTCTTCGGAGTGGCGGCCCTCTACGTGTTCGGACTGGGGTCCAAGGAGATGGCCGTGACCCTTCCCGGCGTCCTCGTCCTCCTGGACCTGGCTCGGGCCGGGCACCGCGGGACCGATCCCTTCGGCGAGCTGCGCAGGGGAGGCCTCGCCTACCTGCTCCTGGCGTCCATCCTCATCAGCTACCTCCTGGTCCGCATGGACGTGCTCGGCGCCCTCACGGGCGAGAGCGCCGCCGGTGGACTCGCGGGGTTGAGCACGGGCGAGCGCCTCCTGGCGGCCCTGGCGATCTGGCCGGAGTACCTGCGCCTCCTGGTCCTCCCCCTCGACCTGGCGATGGACTACCAGCCCGGGGTCCTGATGCCATCCACCGATCTCGGGCTCCCGGTCGTTCTGGGGGCGGCGATCCTGGTGGCGTGCGTGGCGCTGGCCTTCGAGCTTCGATCGAGAGCCGTGGCGGTGGCGTTCGGGCTGGCCTGGTTCCTGGTCACGATCCTGCCGGTGAGCAACCTCGTCGTGCGGGCCGACATCCTCCTCGCCGAACGGACCCTCTACCTTCCCTCCGTCGGCTTCTCCCTGGTGGTGGCGGGGCTGGTGCCGGAGGTACGGGCGCGCCTGGAGGGACGAGCACTGCGCTGGGCGGGGGCGCTCGCTGTGGGCGTAATCCTTTTCTACTCCGGCCGGACCGTGGTTCGCAACCCCACCTGGGAGAGCACGGCCACGGCGGTGAACAACCTGGCGCTGCAGCATCCGGAATCGTACCGGGGCCTCGTGGTGTGGGCCCGCATCCAGGAGTCGCGAGGGGACCTCGAGGCCGCTGCGGGCAGCATGGAGGAAGCGTTGAACCTGGTTCCGGACAACTACCAGCTCACGGTGACGGCGGCGGACTTCTTCGCGCGGACCGGCGCGACGGATCGGGCCCTGGAGCTCTACCGTCGGGCCACCGCCCTCACGGGCAATCACTACGGTGCCTACCGACAATGGGGAGAGCACCTGCTGCGCGTCCGTGAGCCCGAGGCGGCCCGACGCGTCGCGCTGGACGGCTGGGCACGCGCCGGGCCGCACAGGTCGCTCTTCGCCATCCTCTCCGAGAGCTACGTGGCGGAGGGTGACCTGGAGGCCGCTGTCCGGGCCCGGCGCACCGCGGCCCTCCGAGCCGACGCCACCCGCAACGACTGGACGCGTCTGGCGGAGCTCCTGGAGGCCCTGGAACGGCCGGAGGAGGCTGCCGAGGCCCGCCGGCGTGCTCCGGAGTTCCGCGCCGCTCCTGCGCCGGAGGCCATCCCGTGACCTTCGCCTCCCCCCTGAAGAGCCGTCGCAGCGCCGCCTGGATCGTGGGGCTGGTCTCCGTCCTGGTCTACGCCAACTCGCTGGGGAACGGATTCGCCTACGACGACGTGCACATCATCGTCGAGAACTCCACCATCGAGCGCCTGGCGGATCTCCCCGAGACCCTCATGGCGCCCTACTGGCCGGTTCCCGACGGGGCGTCCCTGGGACTCTGGCGACCCGTCACCACCACCCTCCTCGCGGTGCAGTACGCACTGGTGGGGGAGAACCCTCTCCTGTACCACGTGGTGAACGTGCTGGGCCACGCAGGCGTCTCCATCCTGGTCCTTTTCCTGTTCGCCGGACTCATGACCCTCCCGGCGGCGTTCGCCGGATCCCTCCTCTTCGCCGTCCATCCGGTGCACACCGAGAGCGTGGCCAACATCATCGGGGTGGCGGAGATCCTCTCCACGCTCCTGGTTCTGGGGGCGTGCCTCCTTCATCTGAAGGCCCGGCGACCCGTGGGGTGGGGGAGGGCAGCGGCCATGGGCTTCCTCTACCTCCTCGCCTTCGGTACCAAGGAGAGCGCCGTCACCCTGCCCGGCATCATCTTCCTCCTGGACGCCGCACGGGGACGGATCGGATTCCGGGAGCTACCGGCCTACCTCCGAGAGACGTGGCGAGTCTGGCTGGCGCTCCTGGTAGCGGCCGTCGCCCGGCAATCCATGCGCTTCCAGATCCTGGGCAGTGTCGCCGATCCCCAGGGGGCGCTTGGGGCCGAGATCCTGGCGGACATTCCCAAGATCTGGACGCTGGGCGAGATCTGGAGCCACTACGTCCGGCTCAT